>NZ_JBDTKA010000068.1:0-9088 GCF_039935575.1 Lapillicoccus sp. | reverse complement strand
TCGACAAGGCGGTGGCCCTCGGGTTCGACGCCGTGGCTACCGGCCACTACGCCCAGGTGGTCGTCGGCGCCGACGGGGGCCGGCAGCTGCACCGGGCCGTCGACCCCGCCAAGGACCAGTCCTACGTCCTCGGCGTCCTCGAAGCGGACCAGCTCGCGAGGTCGTTCTTCCCCCTCGGCGACACGACGAAGCCGCAGATCCGCGAGGAGGCTGCCGCCCGAGGCTTCTTCGTGGCGAGCAAGCCCGACAGCCACGACATCTGCTTCATCGCCGACGGTGACACCCGGGGTTGGCTCACGAAGCGCCTGGGCGAACAGCCGGGCGACCTCGTCGACCCCAGTGGCGCCGTCGTCGGAAAGCACCAGGGCGCATACGGGTTCACCGTGGGCCAGCGACGCGGGCTCGGGCTGTCCCGCGACATCCTCGACGGCGAGCCGCGCTACGTCGTGGCCGTCGAGGCGGCCAGCAACACCGTGGTGATCGGCACCGGCGACCTGCTCGGCGTCGACGTGATCGTGGGCCACCACCCCCGCTGGTGCGGCGCGGCGCCGGAGGGCGTCGTCGCTGTCGGGGCGCAGCTGCGGGCACACGGTGACGAGGTCCCGGCCACGGCGTGGGTCGCCGGCGAGAACAGCGACGAGGTCCATGTACGCCTCACCGAACGCCTCCGGGGCGTCGCGCCCGGGCAGTCGGTGGTGCTTTACGACGGGACGCGCGTGGTGGGCTCGGCCACAATCACCCGAACGGACAGGTCACTGGCGCACGCAGCACACTAAGGTTTCAACGAGGTCTGACGATGCGAGCCATCGGGAGAGTCGATGACGTCGAGCAGCGCTCTTGACGGGGAGGTGACACCTCGAGTTCGCGCGCTCTGTATGACGTTTCCTCGCACCCTGGAGCGTCGCAGCCACGGCGAGGCATGCTGGTTCGCCGGGGGGAAGCGGATGTTCGTCATGTTTGCCCGCCACCACCACGACGACCGGGTGGCGCTGTGGGCGGCTGCTCAGGATGGTGTGCAGCGCCACGTCATGGAGGACAGTCCGACCCAGTTCTTCCGGCCTCCATATGTCGGTGCCCGCGGCTGGGTGGGGATGTGGCTGGACGACCACCCCGACTGGGACCGGGTGGAGCTGGTCGTGGAGGAGGCGTGGCGGTGTATCGCCGGCCCACGGCTGGTCAAGGAGTGGGACTCCCGCACCTGACCCCGGCGCTCGCGGGTGGTGTTCACGGGCGGGTCACGCTGAGGGGTCAGGCGCTGAGTCAGGGGAGTCAGGGGGGGTCCGAGCCGTGGCGTTTCTCCTGGGCGATGAGCGCGTCGAGGTCGGTGAGTCGGTCCAGGCCGCTGAGGGCCCGCATCATCCGGTGGTTGCCGGAGAGGCTCTGTCTGTTGCGGTCGAGGTAGGCCCAGTACCCAGCCGTGAACGGGCACGCGTCCTCACCGACGCGCTTCCTCGGGTCGAACCGGCACCCACCGCAGTGGTCGGTCATCCGGTTTAGGTACGCGCCTCCGGAGACGTACGGCTTGGTCGCCATGATCCCGCCGTCGGCGTGCTGGGACATCCCGACGACGTTGGGCACCATCACCCAGTCGTATCCGTCGACGAAGGCCCGGTGAAACCAGTCGGTCAGCTCGTCGGGGCGCCAACCTTGTTGCGCCGCATAGTTTCCCAGGATCATCAACCGCGGGATGTGGTGGACCCAGCCGTGGTCACGCACCTCGGCCAGGGTGTCACGAAGGCAGGCTGCCTCGGTCGCGTCCGCATCCAGCTCGTTGAACCAGTCGGGGAGCTGGCGCCTCGCGTCGAGCCGGTTCAGGTGCCGGTAGTCCTGCCCCAGGTGCCAGTAGAGGTGCCACACGTAGTCACGCCAACCGATGACCTGACGCACGAACCCCTCGGCGGACTGCAGCGGAACCGAACCGCTGCGGTATGCCACCTCGGCCCGCTCGACGACCTCGACCGGGTCCAGCAGCCCCAGGTTGAGGGGCGCCGACAGCAGTGAGTGAGCCATCCAGGAGTCGCCTCGCAGAACGGCGTCCTCGTGGGGACCGAACAACGGGAGCCGGTGTTCGACGAAGTCCTCCAGGGCAGCGAGCGCTTCGTCCCGGGTGGCCGCGAACCGGCGGGGACCGTCCCGGCCGAGGAACCGGACGTCCCCGTCGCGTTCCCAACGGTCGAGATCGGAACGGACCTGCTCGTCGATCTCGTCCTCGACGGGCCACCGCGGTTCGGGCGGTCCCAGTCGGGCCTTGCCCTTGGGCGGAGGCTCCCGGTTCTCGGCGTCGAGGTTCCACCGTCCTCCCTCCGGACGGTCCCCGTGCATGAGGACGCCGAGGCGGCCGCGGGCATCCCGGTAAAAGTCCTCCAGCAGCAGGCGCCGCTCGCCCCGGCTGGCGGCCCAACGGGCGAACTCGTCCTTGCCCGTTGCGAACCCGCGCGCGGGCAGCCGCTCGATGTCGCGCTCGCGAGCGATGCGCTGGACCAGGTCTACCGCCGCCCACGAGGTGGGGTGGATGACCTGGAGCGGACCCGAGGTCTCCTCCAGCGCGTCGCGGTAGGTGTCGCTGCGCGCATACCGGCAGCGGGCGCCGAGCTCTGCGGCCCGGTGCCGCATGGCGGCGAGCACGAGGTGCGCCTTCTGTCGGTGGAACACGCGTCGGGCAAATACTCGTCGCGACTCGACGAGCAGCACGTCACCGTCGTGGTCGTCGAGGAAATGGGGTCCCAGCTGGTCCCCGAAGATCCAACGGACCGGCATACCGGTCGACGCTAGCCCGGCGGGGTGGCTCCTGCCACTCGCGGATAGCCTCGGGGCCGTGACGACGGTGACTGGGATGGGTTCGTGGCCGGGGACCGACGTCCGGGAGACCCTCCGGCTGGTCCGCGACACGGTAGGCGCGCTGGGCGACGACAGCGAGAGCCACGGGGTCACGGGCCTGACCTACCTGCCCGAGCTTCCGTCTCGTGGGCCTGGCGCCGACCTCGTCGCCCGCGGGCTGGGGCTGCTCGTCGACCTGCCCGTCGACCTCCAACCCTCGGGCTGGCGGATCGTGGACCGGCCGGGACATGACCTCGGCCGCACGCGGGCGTTTCTGCGTGAGGATCTCGACGAGCTGGCCGACGCCTACGACGGCTGGACGGGTCCGCTCAAGGTCCAGGTTGCCGGTCCGTGGACGCTGGCCGCGAGCACCTGGATGCCTCGCGGCGAACGGGTGGCGGGTGACCCGGGTGCGTCGCGTGACCTTGTCGACTCGTTGGCTGAAGGGGTCCGGGAGCACCTGGCCGCGGTCCGACGTCTCGTCCCGGGCGCCGATGTCGTGCTCCAGCTCGACGAACCGTCACTGCCGGCGGTTCTCGCCGGGCATCTGCCGACCGCGTCCGGATACGGCGTCGTCCGCGCGGTCGACCCGGCGGTGGTGTTGGCCGGGCTGCAGACCGTGCTCGCGGCCTCGAGCGAAGGGTCAGAGCCGGGCCTGGGGGCGGCTGCCGGCGCACCCGCAGCGCGCCGGCCGCTCGTGCACTGCTGCTCGCCCGACGTCCCGCTCCCGTTGTTGCGGCGCACCGTCGCTGATCTCGCCGTCGACACCTCGTTGCTCGGACCACGCGGCTGGGAGGGCGTCGCGGTCGGCATCGAGGAGGGCATGACGCTCTACGCCGGTTGCGTCCCGAGCGTGCCCTCCGCGGCGGGTCCGCCCCGCGCCCAGGACGTCGCGGCGGGGCTGGTCCGGCGGTGGCACGAGCTCGGTCTTCCAACGGCAACGTTGGGAGACCTGGTGGTCTCGCCTGCGTGCGGGTTGTCCGGGCTCACACCAGAAGCCGCCCGGCGCGTCCAACAGGTATGCATCGACGTGGCACGGGAGCTCGCGGAGCGGGCCTCGGGGTGAGTCGGATCCCCTGGCAGGTCAAGTTCGGGGCTCTGGCGCTGATCTGGGGCGCCTCCTTCCTGCTGATGAAGATCGGGCTGGAGGCGTTGCAGCCGGTCCAGATCGCCACGTTGCGGATCGTGTCGGGGACATTCACCGTGCTGCTGACGGCGTTGGTTGTCAGGTCCGAGCTGCCGCGCACGGCCCGCGTATGGGGTCACCTCGCCGTGTCGGGGTTCTTCCTGTGCTCGCTGCCCTTCACCCTGTTCCCGCTGGGAGAGGAGCGGGTGTCCTCCGCGCTCGCCGGCATCGGCAATGCGACGACGCCTCTCGCGACGGTCGTCTTCGGGCTGCTGTTCTTCCCCGGCGAGCGGGTCACGGCCCGGACGATGTGGGCCGTCGTCGGCGGCTTCCTCGGCGTGGTCGTCATCATGCAGCCGTGGGCCGCCCTGGGGCGCCCGGACCTGCTCGGGTTCGGGCTGACCCTGCTGGCCGGGGCTTCCTACGGTCTGGGATGGTCCTACCTCAAGCGCTTTCTCGGCCCCAGTGACGTCGGGGGTCTCGGGCTGCCCGCTGCGCAGCTCGTCATGGCCTCGGCTCAGATGGTCGTCGTCATGGTGGTCTGGTGGCTGCTTCACCGCGGTTCTGTTGAAGGAACGAGGCTGGCGGCGCCATGGTCACTGTCCCCCGCGCCGGTCTCGGGCACCACGTCGGCGGTCTGGCCGGTGCTCGCCGTCCTGACGCTGGGCGTCGTCGGGACCGGACTCGCGTTCGCCCTGCAGTTCGACGTCGTCCGCGCGGTGGGACCGACGGTCGGGGCGACAGTGACCTACGTGATCCCGGTGGTAGCCATCGTGCTCGGCATTGTCTTCCTGCACGAGCGGCTGTCGCCAGCCCAGGTGGTCGGTGCTGTCGTCGTCCTGTCGGCGGCCGTCCTCATCGGTCGGCCGTCCATCAAGCCCCGTAGCGGCCCGCCGGCGCAGGCCACAGGGAGCCCGACGTCCGGGAGCTCAACCCGCACGCATACCTGACCGGGCCTCGAGGTCAGGCAATGTCTAGGTCAGGCAGTCGAGGTCAGGCAGTCGAGGTCAGCCAGCGAGCGCCGAGCTGGCCTTCCACTTGTCGTAGCTGACGTTCCAGTCGCTCCAGCCGTTGCCGGCCTCGATGCCCCGGCTGGAGCCTGTGACCACGACCGGGTCGCCGATATTGACCAGGGCGAACAGCCAGGCCGCGTTGGCGGTGCTCATCCCGATGCATCCATGGCTGACGTTGACCTTGCCCTGGCTGCCCACCGACCACGGCGCTGCGTGGAGGAACTCACCGGAGTTCGTCTCGCGCATGGCGTACTTCACGTCGGGGATGTTGTAGTAGTTCGGGTCACCCGGCTCGATGCCGACGGTGTTGGCGTCCATGCGCAGCGTCGCGAACTTCTCCATGATGACCTTGGTGCCGCTGCGCGACTCGAACCCGGCCTTGCCGCCCGTGATCGGGATCGTCCTGGCGACCGCGCCACCCACGACCACCTGCATCTGATGGGTCGCCAGGTTGGCCTGCATCACGGTGGACGAGCCGACCGTGAAGCTGCCGCTCGTCGACATCTGGCCGTAGGTGCCGTTGCCCGCGGAGACGCTGTTGATGTCCACGTTGATGCTCACCTTGGTGCCGGGCTGCCAGTAGCTCGCCGGGCGCCAGTGCGCTTCACTGCTGCTGACCCAGCCCCACGAGCCCTGTTGCGGCGGGACGGACGTGACGGACATCTTCTTCTCGAAGGCGGCCTTGTCCTGAACCGGGACATCGAACCGGACGATGACGGGCATCGCGATGCCGACCGTGGCGCCGTCGGCCACGATGCTGGGGTAGATCTGCTGCTTCTTGGACAGTGCCTGGGTGGTGAACTGCGCGTGCTGGGTGGCCTCGGTGCCCTCGGCGTTCTTGCCCTTCATCGTCAGCGAGTAGGACGTCGCCGGCTCGAGCAGGCTGGTGGCGGTCCACGAGGCGCCTGCCGGGTCGAGGTTGCCTTCGACGTTGATGTCCCCCTTCTTGGGGTCCTTGTAGGTCAGGGTCACATCGGTCACCACACCGTTCTTGGCCGCGACGCTGACCACGGTGTCGACCGGGACCTTGGACTCGGCGTTGACGCTGGGGGTGAGCACGACGCTCGGAACCGGCGGCGTGGTGGTGGTCGTGGCCGGCTGCGAGCTGGTGGCCGACACCGCCTGCCCCCCGCCCGCGGTCGACGAGGCAGACGCGCCGCCACCGGGGACGGTGCACGCTCCCAGACCGAACGCGACGACGACCGCACCAGCGAGGAACCCGAGGCGCGTCGGTCCAGCGGCGATCCGGACGGATTCGCGCGAGGCGGCACCGAGCGTGGGCGAGCGGGGGCAGATCACCATGCGTGCGTTCTCCCGAGGCAGGACGTGACGTGGGCAGAGTCTCGCCCACGAACCAGTGTCTCCGACGTGAGTCTCCTGACCAAATCCCGACATGCTGGACTTGGCTGACCGATGTCCGACCGTTATCAAGCGCCGCCCACCCATCCGAGGAGACGATCTGTGGAGCACAACTGGTCCGGGAACCACCGGTACGCCGGCCGGCTCATTCGACCGGCCACGCTGGGGGAGCTCGCCGAGCTCGTCGGTGCCGCACCGCGGGTGCGGGCGCTGGGCTCTCGCCACTCGTTCACCGACATCGGCGACGCCGGGTCGATGGGCGGCTCCGCTGGCGCTGCCGGGTCCACCGGTGAGCCCGGTGTGCTGGTGTCTCTCGACGGGCTGCCACCCGTCTTCTCGATTGCGCAGACGGGTGCGGCCACCGGCGCCGAGACAGAGGAGCAGGGCAGCACCGTGACGGTGGGTGCGGGGATGCGCTACGGCGAGGTCTCCCGGCGACTGCACAAGCAGGGCTGGGCGCTCGCCAACCTCGCTTCGCTCCCGCACATCTCGGTCGCCGGCGCGGTGGCCACCGGGACGCACGGGTCGGGCGACACCAACGCGTCGCTGGCCACGGCCGTCGCCGCGATCACCCTCCTGGACGCGAGTGGCCGGGAGCGGCGGCTGGCTCGTGGCGATGCCGACTTCGACGGGTCCGTCGTCGGGCTGGGGGCCCTCGGGATCGTCACGACCCTCACGCTCGACATCGAGCCGACCTACGAGGTCCGCCAGGATGTCTGGACGGACCTGCCGGGCCGCGCGGTCGAGGACCACCTCGACGAGATCACCGGGAGTGGTTACTCGGTCAGCCTGTTCACGGACTTCTCCGACCGCACCTTCGCTCAGGCCTGGGTCAAGACCCGGGAGGAGTCTGCTCCCGCGGTGTTCTTCGGTGCCCGCCGGGCGACCCGGCAGCTGCACCCCGACATCGGGGCGGTGGCCGACGGGGTGACCCAGCAGGGCGGCATACCGGGTCCGTGGCTGGACCGGCTTCCGCACTTCCGGATGGAGTTCACCCCGAGCCACGGCGCCGAGCTGCAGAGCGAGTACCTCGTGCCGCGGCCTCGGGTGCTCGACGCGCTGGAAGCTATGCGCCGGCTGCGGCCCGTGTTTGCCGGGCTGTTGCGGGTCTCGGAGCTGCGCACGGTGGCGGCCGACGGGCTCTGGCTCAGCCCGGCCTACGAGACCGATGTGGTCGGCTTCCACCTCACCTGGGAGCTCGACGAGCCGGCCGTGTATGCCGTGCTGCCGGCGATCGAGACGGCGCTCCTGCCGCTCGGCGCGCGACCGCACTGGGGCAAGTGCTTCGTGGCGACGTCGGCCGAGCTCGAAGCGCTCTATCCGCGGATGGCCGACTTCCGAGCGCTCCGGGGGCGGGTCGACCCCGACGGCACATTCGGCAACGCGTTCCTCGACCGCGTGGTCGGCGGCTCCGACAGCGTGGCCGGCTCGGTCACGGGGAGGTAGCTGTCGGTGCCGTGCGGCAGGATGTCCGCGTGGCGACGGGCGCGAGGACCATCAGGTGACAAGCCGATGAGGAGCCGATGACAAGCAGGGACGCGGGGGCTTCCGACGCACCGTCGACCATCGAGGCGACGGGCGTCCCGGCCGAAGCTCTGCACGAGTGGACCGAGGTCGCGCAGGAGGCGAGTGCGGCCCAGTTCGCCTACCACGTGCGTGATGCGCCGACGATCAGCGACGCCGGGTACGACCGCCTCATCCGCCGGCTCAACGAGCTCGAGGAGCACTACCCGGTGCTGCGGACGCCGGAGAGCCCGACCCAGCTCGTCGGGGGCGCGATCTTCTCCACCGACTTCCAGGCGGTCGACCACCTCGAGCGGATGCTCAGCCTGGACAACTGCTTCTCGGCGGCAGAGCTGGAGGCGTGGGCGGCTCGTGCCGCACGCGATGCCAACGGCGCGGTCTATCACTTCTTGTGCGAGCTGAAGATCGACGGCCTCGCGGTGAACCTGCTCTACGAAAAGGGTCGCCTGGTCAGGGCGCTGACCCGCGGTGACGGGCGTACGGGCGAGGACGTCACCAACAACGTCCGCACCATCACGGGCATCCCGCACCAGCTGACAGGGTCCGGCCATCCCGCGCGGGTCGAAATCCGCGGTGAGGTCTTCTTCCCGGTCGAGGGCTTCGAGGAGCTGAACGCCTCCCTGGTCGCGGCGGGCCGGGCGCCGTTCGCCAACCCCCGCAACAGTGCTGCCGGCTCGTTGCGCCAGAAGGACCCGCGCGTCACTGCCAGCCGCCCACTGCACATGCTCGTACACGGGATCGGGCTGCGCGAGGGGCTGGAGCTGGCCCGGCAGTCGCAGGCATACTACCTGTTCCGCGAGTGGGGCCTGCCGATCTCGACCCACTACCGGGTCCTCGACACGATCGCCGAGGTCGAGACGTTCGTGACCCGGTTCGGTGAGGAGCGGCACAGCGTCGAGCACGAGCTGGACGGCGTCGTGGTCAAGGTCGACGAGATCGCGGTCCAGCGTCAGCTCGGGTCGACGTCTCGTGCCCCTCGATGGGCCATCGCCTACAAGTACCCGCCGGAAGAGGTCAATACCCGCTTGCTCGATATCCAGGTCAACGTCGGCCGCACCGGACGGGTCACCCCGTTCGGGGTGATGACGCCGGTGGTCGTCGCCGGTTCGACGGTCGAGCGCGCCACCCTCCACAACGCCGACGAGGTTCGCCGCAAGGGCGTGCTCATTGGTGACACGGTGGTGCTCCGCAAGGCGGGCGACGTGATCCCCGAGATCGTCGGGCCGGTCGTCGAGCTGCGCGATGGGAG
>NZ_JBDTKA010000067.1:0-7161 GCF_039935575.1 Lapillicoccus sp. | reverse complement strand
GCCCGGTAGCGTCGGTCGGGACGAAAGGGTGCATACAGGTGCGAGGGCGTCGATTCGCGCGTGACCAGAACCCCTACCGCCTGGTCTGGGCGGCATCCGATGCTGCCGTCTGGGCGATCGCGATCTGGGGCGCTCGCTGGCTGCGGTACGACTTCGAACCGCACCATCTGATCACCTGGCCGACCGTGTTCGTGGGCATCGCCGCGGGCCTGGTCCACCTGCTCTTCGGGTTCCTCATCGGTCCCTACTCGATCGGGCACCTGCGGGCCTCCTTCGAGGAGGTCGTGGACCTCACCAAGGCCGTCCTGATGACGATGGTCGTGCTCATCATCCCGGTGATCCTCGCCAACCCGATGCTCGTGCCCCGCTCCGTCCCGATCACGGGCGGCGCCCTGGCGCTGCTCACGATGTTCTCGATGCGGCTCGCCGTGCGCACCTGGCGGATCAACCGCCGACGCACCGACGGCAAGCGCCGGGTCATCGTGTTCGGCGCCGGCGAGGGCGGCCGACTCCTGCTGCGCACTCTCACCCACGACGGCACCTCACCCTTCGCCCCGGTGGCCCTGCTCGACGACAGCCCGCTCAAGCAGCGGCTCAGCATCGAGGGCGTCTCGGTCCGCGGTACCCGCGACGACCTCGAGGCCGTGGCAGCGGGTATGCGTGCGGAGACCCTGGCGATCGCCGTCCCCTCGGCCGACTCGGCGCTCATCCGTGACCTCACCGACCGGGCCACCGCCTGCGGGCTGGCCACCCTCGTGCTTCCGTCCGCGCGCGAGCTGATGGGCGGGCTGTCCTCGACCGACCTGCGGGACGTCAACATGGCCGACCTGCTCGGCCGTCGGCCGATCCGCCTCGACACCACCGCGATCGCGGAGTCGATCTCCGGCAAGCGCATTCTGGTCACCGGCGCGGGCGGTTCGATCGGGTCCGAGCTGTGCCACCAGATCAGCCGCTTCGGCCCCGAACGCCTGGTGATGCTGGACCGCGACGAGTCGGCGTTACAGGCCGTCCAGCTGCTCATCGACGGCAACGGGCTGCTCGAGAGCGACGACGTCGTCCTCGCCGACATTCGCGACCTGTCCGCCGTCCAGGCGGTCTTCGCGCAGGTCAAGCCCGACATGGTCTTCCACACCGCCGCGCTCAAGCACCTCCCGCTGTTGGAGAGCTACCCCCGGGAGGCGTGGCGTTCCAACGTCATCGGGACGCTCAACATCCTGCGCGCCTCCCGTGACGCCGGGGTCGGCACGGTCGTCAACATCTCCACCGACAAGGCTGCCGACCCCACCAGCGCGCTCGGTTACAGCAAGCGGCTGGCCGAGCGGTTGACGGCAGACTTCGCGCGCAAGAGCGACGGCCACTTCGTCTCCGTACGCTTCGGCAACGTCCTCGGCTCACGCGGTTCGGTCATCCACGCGTTCACCGCGCAGATCGAGCAGGGTGGGCCGGTCACCGTCACCCACCCCGACGTCGAACGGTTCTTCATGCTGGTCCCCGAGGCCTGCCAGCTGGTGCTGCAGGCGTCCACGATCGGCAGCGATGGCGAGGTGATGGTCCTCGACATGGGCGAGCCGGTGAAGATCATCGACGTCGCCCGCACCCTGATCCGCCTCGACGGGCGCCCCACCGACATCGTCTTCACCGGGCTGCGGCCGGGCGAGAAGCTCGACGAGGTGCTGTTCAGCGACACCGAGCACCCCACCCCCACCGCACACCCCCTCGTCTCCAGCGTCCACGTCAAGGCGCTTGACCGCGCGGTCGTGGAGTCCGCCGACGTCGTCGACCACGCCACAGCGAAGGCCTGGATGCGCGCCCACACGACACGACCAGCCGACGCCGAGAACCGCAACGCCGACCTCGCCGTGATGGAGCTCGACGACGCGGATCTCGCCGACGCGGGATGGACCGACCAGGGCGTCGCGTGACCCGAATCCTGCTCTCCCAGGCCGATGTCACCGAGCTCGAGGAGAAGGCGGTCACCCAGGCCGTCCGATCGGGCTGGGTCACGCCGCTCGGACCCGACGTGGACGCCTTCGAAGCCGAAGTCGCCGACCGGGTCGGTGTCGCCGGCGCGCTAGCCCTGTCCAGCGGCACGGCTGCCCTGCACCTGGCGCTGCTCGGGGTCGGTGCCCGACCGGGCCGCGTCGTGCTGGTCCCCACGCTCACCTTCGCTGCCAGCGCCAACGCGGTCGTCCAGAGTGGGGCGACACCGGTCTTCGTCGACTGCCTCGCTCGCGACGGCAACGTCGACCCAGCGCTGCTCGTCGCGGCGGCCGACCGGCTCCGGGACGAGGGCGAGGACGTCGCTGCCGTGATGACCGTCGATCTTTTCGGCCAGATTGCCGACCACGCGTCCATCGCCCCCGATCTGGAACGTCGAGGCATACCCCTGGTCGAGGACGCCGCAGAGTCCCTCGGTGCCACGCGCGACGGCCGAGACGCCGGGTCGTTCGGTGCGGTGGCCGCACTGTCGTTCAACGGCAACAAGATCATGACCACGTCAGGCGGCGGCATGCTGCTGAGCGACGACACGGATCTCGTCGACCGGGCGCGCTACCTGTCCACGCAGGCCCGTCAGCCCGTGCCGTGGTACGAGCACACCGAGGTCGGCTTCAACTACCGGCTGTCCAACATCCTCGCCGCCCTCGGACGCGCTCAGCTGTCCCGGCTCGACGAGATGATAGGGAGGCGTCGGGCGATCAGAGTCCGGTATGCGTCGCAGCTCGCCGACCTGCCCGGGCTGCGCTTCCTGGGGCAGGACCCCGCTGACCCGAAAGACGCGCACGAGCCTTCCCATGCAACGGAGGACAACTGCTGGTTGACCGTCGTGGTGCTCGGCGAGTCGGCGCAGGTCCGGCCGGCCGAGCTGATCGCCGCCCTGGCCGCCCAGGACATCGAGGCCCGGCACGTCTGGAAGCCGATGCACCTCCAGCCAGTCTTCGCCGGGCACCGCGCGTTCACGACGGGCGTGGCCGAGTCGCTGTTCGACTCGGGCGTCACCCTGCCCAGCGGCTCCGCGCTGGCGGACGACGACATCGACCGCGTCGCGGCCGCCGTTCTCGGCGTCCTGGCCCCCTGAGAGCCCCCGCGTGCCGCCCCTCGACTCGAAACGCCCGCTCGACCCAAAACGCCTGCTCGACCTCAGCGTCGCCGTCCCGGCGCTCGTGCTCTCCGCGCCCGTCCTAGGCGCAGTCGCCATCGCTGTGGCGTGGCGTCTCGGGCGGCCAGTGCTCTTCCGTCAGCTGCGTCCAGGGCTGCACGGTGAGCCGTTCGAGCTCGTGAAGTTCCGCACCATGCTCCCGGTGGACCCGGCCCGAGGTCGGGTGGGCGACGCCTCGCGGATGACCCGGTTGGGCGGCTTCCTGCGCGCGTCGAGTCTCGACGAGCTGCCGACCCTGGTCAACGTCGTCCGGGGCGACATGTCACTGGTGGGACCACGGCCGCTGTTGACGGCCTACCTCTCCCGCTACTCCCCCGAGCAGGCGCGCCGCCACGACGTGCGGCCCGGGTTGACCGGGCTGGCGCAGGTGAGCGGCCGCAACGCCCTGAGCTGGGACGACCGGCTGGCCCTCGACGTGGAGTATGTCGAGCGGCGCAGCCTGGGTGTCGACCTGCGCATCCTGTGCAGGACCGTTGCCGCGGTGGTGCGCCGGGAAGGGATTGCCGCCGAGGGGTCGGCGACGATGCCGGAGTTCCTGGGCAGTCCCTCACTCAAGGCCGACGCGGGAGCGGCCGGATGAGCAGCCCGATCGTGATCGTCGGCTGCGGCGGGTTCGGCCGCGAGGTCCACGACGTCGTCGAGGCCATCAACGCGGCGGACCCGTTCGACGACCGCTGGCAGCTGTTGGGCTACGTCGACGACTCGCCCACCGACACCAACTCCGCTCTCGTCGTCCACCGGGGCTCGCGGGTGCTGGGCGGCGTCGGCTGGTTCGACTCGGCGTCGCCGGACACCCGGTTCGTCATCGGGATCGGGACGGGTGCGGTTCGGCGAGCCATCGACGCACGGCTCACAGCGGCCGGTTTCGACGCGGCGGTGCTGGTGCACCCGGCGGCGAGCCTGGGCGCCGACACCCGCCTCGCCGCTGGCACCGTGGTGTGCGCGGGCGTGCGAGTCACCACGAACGTCACCGTCGGGCGCCACACCCACCTCAACCTCAACTCCACCGTCGGCCATGACACGACCATCGGCGACTACGTCACCATCAACCCGATCGCCGCGATCTCCGGCAACGTCACGCTCGAGGACGAGGTGATGATGGGGACCCACTCGGCCGTCCTGCAAGGTCTGCGGATCGGCGCGCGCTCGATCGTCGGCGCCGGTGCGTGCGTCGTCAAGGACGTCCCCGCGGACGTCACCGTCAAGGGCGTCCCGGCTCGCTGACCGGAGTCGGGCCACCGGACCCCGATCCGGCCGTCGCGCTCAGCCCGCCCAGCATGCGTACCGAGCCCGGTCGGCGCAGCTCTTGCAACTGTGCCCGTAGCCCCGCGCGGCGTGCCGCCGGACCCTCGGAGGCGCGTCCGACACTGCGCGCCACCCATTCGACACCAGCCAGCATCACGAGCGTCACCTCGGTCGTGGCACCGGGTGCGTGCTTGCGCAGGTAGCGCATCCGACTGACCCGCCCGGCCGCGTATGCCGCGCCCGAGACGTCGGCGCCGCTCCCGGAACTGGCCCCGCCGACGTGCCGCCCCCACTGCTGCGGCACGAACGCGCACCCCCCAGGGGCGCGAGCGCACAGGTCGACGTCCTCGTAGTACAGCTCGAACCGGGTGTCGAAACCCCCCCAGGCTGTGAAGTCACCGCTGCGCACCAGCAGCAGGGCGCCGGAGACCTGGTCCACCCGGATCACTCGGTCCGGCACGGCGGCGGCGCGCATCGCATACACGCGTGGCCCGAGCACCGCCTTGAGCAGCTCCCGAGCCCGGGTCACCCGGCGGCGAGCGCTGAGCACTCCCGGTGCGCGGGGGCTCTCGACCTGGGCGCCGACGACGCTTCGAACGCCGAGGCCGGGCAACGCGACCAGCTCCGACAGTGAGCGCCCCAGCTCGACGTCCGGGTTGACGAACGCCAACCAGTCGACGTCCCCACCGAGGTGCTCCACACCGCGGTTGCAGCCCGCGGCGAACCCGACGTTGACGTCGGGGAAGTAGCGCAGTCGCGAATCCCCCAGACTCTCGACCGAAGCCCGGGTGACGTCGTCGGACGAGTTGTCTTGCACGACAATGGAAACGACGCCGCTGTCGGCCAACAGCGGACGCAGGCAAGCCTCCAGCGTCGGGGTTGACCGATAGCCCACGACGACCACGCCGATCGTCGGCGCACCGTCCTCGCGGGTCAGGTCAGGCAACGGCGGACTCCGCACCGCGAGCAGGAGGGTCGAAAGGCCGCGAGCCGCTGCCCAGGTCGGCCGAGCCGGCTCGGCGCCACAACCATAGGACGAACGCTGCCTGCACGAGGTAGACCACGGTCGAGGCGACGGCCACCCCCATCGCGCCCCACCGGGCGGCGCACGGCACGTAGACGACGGCGAGCGTGAGGGAGACCAGACCGACCCACATCGGCGGCCGGGTGTCGACGCGACGCAGCAGGCTGGAGAACGCGACCCGGGCCGGCCCCTGCGCGACGACACCGGGAAGAAGCACCAGGATCAGGGGCACTGCGTCGGCATACTCCGGCAGCACCCGGCCCAGTAGCGTGACGCTCGCGAGCGCGATGAGGACCGCCGCGCCCACCGACAGACCGAGGTTGACGACGAGCAGCCGCCGGTCGCGCGCGTGCAGGTCGGTGCCGGCGTCGGCCTCACCGCGCGAGAACGCCGCGAGGCTGAACGCTTCCGCGACGATCCAGATCAGGCCGGCGACCGCGATGGCCACCGAGTAGATGCCCACCTCACGGGACGCCGCCAGCAAGCCGAGCACGACGACGTCGGCGCGGTAGAGCAGCTGGTTCCCGACCAGTCCGACATGGGCGAGGAGCGAGGTGCGCAACACCGCCCTCCGATCGGCGGGCTGGCGGGGTCCCTGACGCACGAGGGAGGCATACGTGCGGATCGCGTATGCCGTCGACAGGACGAGCGCGACCAGCCAGGACGCCACGACGGGGCCGGCCTGCCGGGTGACGATCGCCGCGGGAAGCCCCAGCACGAGGTAGGCGAGGGACTGGATCGCCCAGGCGTTGCGGAACGCGCGGTGCTGGCCGAGTCCCTGGACGCTGCGCAGGACGTAGAGGTTGACGGCAACCAGTCCCGAACCCGCCACCAGCGCGACGTGGCCGGTGCGGCCCAGACCGCCGAGACCCTCGGGGAGGAGCAGCGCTGCCACCAGCGCGACTGCGACGACGGTTCCGATGATCGAGGACGCCAACCTCGTGCCGGCTCGCAGCCCCGCGGTGCCCGAGGTCTGGGCGGCTGTCGTCCCCACGTGCAGGCTCGCGAACAGGATCGCCCCCGCGACAGTGCAGGTGGACGTGATGAAGGCCAGCTCACCGCGCCCGGACGGGCCCAACGCCGCCGCCGACCCGAAGGTCACCAGGAAGCTCCCGACCAGCGGCGCTGCCTGCGACAGCGTGAGGTCGACCAGGGAGCGGCGGTTCACGCCTGCCATCATGCCCGAGCGCGTTCTCCGGTCCTCCGCTGCGACTTCGGAGGACCACGTCTGACTGTAGTGCTTCCTGCCCGGTGGGCGCAGGCTGGTGACGGCGAGCGCAGGCTATATCGTGCGCCCACCGTCACTCCCCTGCCCCAGTCGGGATCGCTATGTCCGCCAGCACCCCCGCTCTGCCGGGGCACCCAGGTTCGCCGGATCCACCCGGGCGTCCGGAGCTGGTCGTGGTCACGCCGTACGGGCGCACCGGTGGCAGCAGTCGCGTGCGGGTCTACGACTGGCTCGACCACCTCGGGCTCTGCGCGCAGGTGCACGCCTACCGGGGGTCGTCGGACAACCGTCCCCGCGCCCTGTTGCGCGACCCCTTGCGCACCGCGCGCGCCGAGGTGTCGACCCGGCGGGTGGCCACCAGCGGTTCGTTGCTCGTCTCCCGCGAGGCGTCGCCGCTCAGCACCGGGCGCCTCGAGTCGCGGCTGCTGCGGTCGGCGGGACACGGGGTCTACGACGTCGACGACGCGCTGTTCCACGACACCGGTTCCGGTGTGCGCCGGCTGTTCA
>NZ_JBDTKA010000066.1:0-10823 GCF_039935575.1 Lapillicoccus sp. | reverse complement strand
GGGCGGATTCCAGTGAACGTCGCAACACCGTGGGTCAATGGAGGTTGCGGTGGAGCAGTCGTTGGGACAGGGTCGGCGTCGCCGTCCGGGTGGTGGTGCAACGGATAAGCAACAACGCTATGTCCGGTTGATCGAGCAGGGGGTCAGTAACGCTGAGGCGTGCCTGATGGTGGGGATCAACCGGCGGACCGGGACACGGTGGCGGTTCGGGCGCACCATCCTCAACACGTTGGGCCAGCCGGTGCACTATCCGCCGGTGAGTGCACCCGGGCCATCGAGGCCGCGGCATCCGAGGTACCTGTCGGCGGCGGAGCGGACCACGATCGCCGACCTACGGCGGCAGGAGAAGACGTTGCAGGAGATCGCTGTGGCGATCGGGCGCAACGCTTCAACGGTAAGCCGGGAGCTGCGCCGAAACGCGGACCCGACAACTGGGCAGTACCTGCCCGGGACCGCGGACCGGCTGGCTGCGGGCCGGGTCCCACGGCCGCGCCCTCGACGTGTGACAGGTGATGAGGAGCTGCGCTGCGTGGTGGTCGCCTTGCTGGGTAAGCGGTGGAGCCCGGAACAGGTCGCGCACGAACTGCGGGCACGGTTTCCCGACCATCCCGCGCGGCGGTTGTGCACCGAGTCCATCTACCAGGCCATCTACGACGTCACGGTCGAGGTGACCCGGCCGGCTAAGCGTCGCCGGCGACGCCGGATTCAGGGACTGGAGCGTCGGGGGCGGCTGTCGGGGATGACGATGATCGCCGACCGCCCCGCTGCCGTGGACGACCGGGTGCAGGCGGGGCATTGGGAGGGTGACTGCATCATGGGTGCCGGAAACCGTTCTGCCATAGGTACTTTGGTCGAACGACAGACACGGTTCCTGGTCCTGATCCACGTCCCCGTTGACCAGCCGACCGCGCCGGCGATCCGCGACGGGGTCTGCTCGGCGATGGCCGAGCTGCCTGCGCACCTGCGCCGCTCCCTGACCTGGGACCAGGGCAAGGAGATGGCGCTGCACCGCCAGGTCACCGCGATCGTCGGAACGGCCGTCTACTTCTGCGACGCCCACTCACCGTGGCAGCGCGGCAGCAACGAGAACATGAATGGGCTGCTGCGCGACTACTTTCCTAAGCACACCGACCTCGGTGGGGTTACCCCCGAAGAGCTCGCCCACGTCGCCGACGAGGTCAATCATCGACCGCGAAAGACCCTCGACTGGGCCCGACCTGCCGACCTACTCCGCGTTGCCGTCGACGGCCGTGAGGCTCCCGTTGTCAGGTTGGGCGCTTAGGCCGCTCGAGACAAGCCAGCACTTACCCCCAGAAGATTGCCGTCGGATCGAGATCCACCTCAGTCAGTAGGTCCTCGAGCCGCTCCGTTGGCTGCACCAGGTCGTACTCGTGGAAGCGGAGATTCCGGTCGCGCCAATACAACGACCACTGCTCGGTGGCCCTGGTATAGCGGAACCGGGCGATCGGGTGGCGCGTCCACTCCGGCCCGAAGTCCGCCCGCCACGGCGGTCGGCACTCCACGATCGTCAGGTGCCGCGGTGCCACGTCGACCTCCACCCGCACCTGATCGCGTACCCGCTCAGACACCCGGGCCCGACACCACCGTTGAACCCGCACCACATCCATCTCAGGCAGGCTGGCCATACCTCCAGTCTCCCCTCCCAGGACCGCCCACGCGCCGCTACCGTCGCCACATGACCGCGTTACCTGAGGCCTGCCTGCTTGTCCGCACGTGGTTCGGTGATCACCACGCGTGGAAACGCCTGGTCCTCCAGGTACGGACACCGAGCACGGAAGGCTTCCTCGCCATTGTGTCTGTCGTCGACGACCCCGCGTTCGAAGGCCTGACCCCCGAAATACTGAAAGCCACCCAGTCGGGTGGTTCAATCGTCTCGTTCATCTCGGACGAGGCGACACTCACCGGCGACGACCAGCCGATCCTCGCCGTTTGGGTGCTGCCCCTCCAGGCCGGTGACCACAGGCCGGAGCCGAAGCCGTTTCGAGTGCCCGCCTCCAAGCTGTACGTAGTGGAGAACAACATCAACGAGGCGAACCTAGACTGGGACGACTTCGCACGGCGGGCTGACGAAAAGGGCGTCTTCCACGGCTTCTGACGTCCACTCCCAAAAGCGTTACGCGCAGACGACCTCATGGCCTACCTTCATTCAGTCGGAGGTGTTGCGACGTTCACTGGAATCCGCCCCGTCATTTTCACACGCCGCACAACCTGGGGGGTGTGGCACGTCAGTCTGAGAAGCAAGCGCTCACGACATTGTCCAGCCGAGGTCTGGTCACTGTGGGGTGGGCGAGTGATTCGCATCCTCGATCACCGCGGTCTGATCGCGTTCGTCGAGGGTGGCTCCCACTGACCTCTTACCGAGCAGGCACCCGCTCCAAGATCAAAACGACGGTGCTGGTGACCAGGTCCGGGTCCCGCACCCGGATGTCGTGGTCACTGCCCTGAGCGATGACGTGTGGGGTGTTGGGGACGAGCTCGACGAGCGCATCCTGGACCTTCGTCCAGGCGGTTTCCAGGTCCGCGGAGGTGAACCCCTTGAGGTCGGCCGGCAGCGGGAATGGCTCACTCTTGCTCATCACCGCCATAGGCAGGTCCTTGGGCAGCCCTGGTGCCGCCAATGACAGCTTGGCGCTGGCAAGGACGTCGTACTTCTCCGACGCCGGATCGCTTCCCAGCGGATTGCCGCCCAGCGAGTTCAGCACCTTCTCGTACGCGGTCCATTTGTCGCCCATGAACTCCGGCATCCGCGCCGAGAACGCGTCGACCAGGACCAGCCCGACCACATCGCGGGGATGAGTCTGCGTGTAGTAGGTCTGCAGCCAGCCGCCGAAGGAGTGCCCGACCATCAGGAACGGCCCTTCCAGCCCAGCCGCCTTGATCAATGCATCGAGATCGGCAGACGCCTGGTCGATCGTGCGCGGATTGGTCACCGGAGTCGAGCGCTCGGTGATCTTGGCTTCCTGACCGGGAATCAGCGTACCCGGGCGGTCGTAGCGACATGTCTTGGTGTGTTGCGCAATTCCAGCGAACACGTCCGGTCCGATCGCGGGTGCGTTCGGCTGGATGTTGACCCAGTACTCAGAAGAGTCGTGGATACCGGACTCGAGGATGACTGTGGGCCGCCCCACTCCTCTGCACTCCATAAAAAGCGTGCGCCCGTTCCCGATATCGATCGAGCGTCCACTATCACCGGTTGCGGTGGTCCCTGACCCGGCGGCCGACGTCGTCTGTTCGCTAGCGGGGCTGCTGCACGACGCGACTGTTAGCACCAACGCGCCCATCACCAGCAGGAGCAAAAGTCTTTGCCCTGCGTACCTTCTTCCGGCCGCAGGATTACGTCGAACAATCGTCATCGCCGCTCCTTGCCAGATGGTCGTTGGCGGAGCATGACAGAAGTTGGGCGTTCCGTCTGTCAGCCGGCTGACAGGGTCAGATCCGCTCCGCCATCCTGGGCATCACGAACATCAACGAGTCCTCGAGCACGACGGAGCAATCCGGGCCACAGCACGGTCGCCTTCACCCGTTCCTTGACCGATACCAAGATCGTGTTCGTGTCCAACGAGTCCATCAACTCCACGACGCCCACGCCCACGCCCACTGGGGCACTGGGGCACTGGGGCACTGGGGCACTGGGGCACTGGGGCACTGGGGCACTGGGGCACTGGGGCACTGGGGCACTGGTGATCATTTAGGTGCTGTACCCGGGCCAGCTCTACTGAGCCTAGGTCGAGCCCATCAACGCCGACCGCTCGCGACGAAAAGCTCCAGCCCGGCATGATCGCGGATCCTCAACCCGCCACCCGGGGCGTTCTCGACGAGTCCCCGCGACATTAGTTTGGCAAGCGCCTGGTTCAGGGACTGTCGGGCGACCCCGAGCTGGGCGGCCCATTCCGACTGGGTTAGGCCGAGCGCATAACCGGTCGTCTGTGCCGAGGCATCGAGCGCCCGGGCGAGCCGTCGCTCCAGGTCGAGAAACACCAGGTCAGCCATGGATGCGGTGAGCAGGCTGATGATGAGTCCGAGCCCCCGCGCGTACACGACGAGGGCGGCGGGCTCTGATTCAAGTACCTCGACGCAGACGGCTCGCGAGATGGCAACGACAGAGACCTCACTGAGCGCCTGTGCCGAGGCCGAGTAACCGCTGTCGAGAAACATGTCGTTGTGCCCAGGGGTCTCACCCGCCCGCGCGACGTGAAAGAAGAGCAGGGTGCCACCGGGCGAGCTGAGTGTCGCGGCCACCCGACCGGTGGCTATGACAAATATCTGGGTGACCTCGTCACCGGTGTGGAACAGAAAGTCACCGCGCCTCAGGTGCCGCAAGGTCGACGCCGCGACCAGCCTCTGCATGGCGGCCGGCGACACGGGCGCGAGGAACGGCACCATGCGCAGCACGCTCGCAACGTCCATCAGCACATTGTGCCGCCTGCCTGTATGCATCAGTAGCTGGCCGCGGCGGTGATGTGGCCTCCTCCATCGGTCCTCGGGTGTCTTGGACGGCGGGAAGGGAGAAGGAGTCGACCTGGTGGTGGACCAGGGTCGGGGGTTCGAGCAGGAAGTCCTGGTCTTCGAAGTAGAGCACCATCGCGTTGATGTCGGGGCCGGCGAAGGCCCGGATGGCGGCTTCGCTGTCCCAGATGCTGAGGGCGATCACCTCCACCCGTGGTGTGCTGTGGTGAGTCTGACTGTCGCTCTCGCTGGTGTCCGGGTCCATCTCGAGGTCGCGGGTGAGGATCATGGAGAGCCGGCAGCCCTCAGCCTGCCGGTACTGCGCGACCCCGGTGTCGTCCACGTAGGTGACGTAGTCGGCTTGACGGTCGTGGGCGATCACACCCCGCCATACTCGGGCGATCACGACTGTTCCAAGGTGCTGTTGTAGGTGGCGAGCTCGAGGCGCTCGAGCGGGCCCCGACCCCCGTGCGGTTTCGGCGGGGTGCCGAGGTGGCGGGCGCGGAGCTCTTCCATGAGCTCCTCGAGGAACGCCGGACCCTCATCGTCCATCAGTTGCTGCCGGCTGCGGAGCTCGGCGCTACCGGGGCGCCAGTGCATACCCCAGTTGCCAAGGGCAAAGATGATCGGCAGGGTCTTGATGCCGGCTTCGGTGAGGCTGTAGCGGACGCGCTGTCCCCGGGCGCCCGTGCCGCGGGTGAGGATCCCTGCATCGACGAGTCGCACGAGGCGGTCGGCGAGGATGTTCGAAGCGATGCCCTCGATCGATCCGGTGAGCAGCACGCGGAAATAGCGGCGGTCGCTGAAGATGACATCGCGCAGGATCAGCAACGACCAGCGATCGCCGAGCACCTCGACGGCGGCGTTGATCGGGCACCCGGAGCGCGGTTCCACGATTCCTCCTTGACAGGCCTGCACCTTGACAGGCTCGCCGTTCCCAATATAGTGATTGCAGGACGCAATCACTATAGGGGAGCGAGGAACGCATGGGCCGTTTCGTCTACTGGATGAACGTGTCCCTCGACCTGCGGATCGAGCAGGTCCCAGGGGACAACGGTGCCGGTGAGTGGTTGCGCATCGACGAGGAACTGCACCGCGAGTTCAACGCGCAGGCGCGCGCTCTCGCGCTCCTGGTCCAAGGCCGGGTCGTCTACGAGGTCATGGAGGAATACTGGCCGCGGTCGCGCCAGGACACCTCGCTGCCCGACGTCCTGCGTGAATACGGGGAGATCTGGACGGCCAAGCCCAAGGTGCTCGTCTCTCGCACGCGCCACAGTGCCGATCACAACACCCAGATCATCGGCGGAGACGACGCGATCGAGCAACTGGCCGACCTGCGCGCCGGCACGGACGGCAGCGTCGGCGTGGGAGGAGCGGCGCTCGCCACGCAGCTGCTCCGGGCGGGCCTGCTCGACGAGCTGCTGCTGTTCACCCATCCCGCGATCCTCGGCTTCGGCAGGCCGCTGTTCGACGACTACGACGTGCCGGTCGAGCTCGATTTGCTTGAGCAGCGGTCGTTCGGGTCGGGCGTCACGATGCACCGATACTCCATCCGCGATGCCAGCGAGGCAAGCTCATGACGACCGGGAGCGGCGGCGAGCTCAGCGCGAGGGTCCGTACGCGATGACGGCCCCCTCTTCGATCACTGTCACGCCAGTCCACGTTGCCGATCTGATGGCTGAGGGTGAGCTGATGCCGGTCTACGTGTACGTCATCGACCATCCCGATGCGCGAGTGCTGGTCGACACTGGTATGACGATGTTGCACCCGCGGGTGGCCGACATGGATCCGCGACTTCGTCCACTGAGCAAGCAGGACTTCGACCCCGCCAGCATCGACATCGTCGTCAACACCCACCTGCATTTCGACCACTGCGGCGGCAACCATCTGTACGCCGGCAAGCCGATCTACGTCCAGCGTCAGGAGCTCGACGACGCACTCGGCGAGAACGACTACACCATTCGCGAATGGGTCGAGGTGCCCGGCCTGCGGTACGTGCCGGTGGACGGCGAGCTCGAGCTGCTTCCCGGGATCCGGCTCGTCCCGGGTCCGGGTCACACGCGAGGCTCCCAGGTGGTGGTCGTTGAGACTGGCGCGCGCCCGGTCGTCGTCGTCGGCGACCTGGCGGTGTCGTTCCACGAACTCGACGAACCGCATACCGTAGGACAGCTTCGGGTGCGCGCCCTCGACCCCGAGCTGGTCTGGCGCACCAGCACGAGCCGTGGCAACCTCCCGCCGTCCAAGGCCGCCGGTGAGCTGTTCCAGCGTTCTTACAAGACTGAGTACATTTTCGACATCGTTCTTGGACACGAGCGCCCCACTTCTTGTCGAGATGCAGCAGAGTTGGCACGACGGTAGCCGGTGCCTCACACACGATTCGGTCAGTTGACTCCGTATGTGCAAAGTGGCTCGCCGGCGCCGATTCCATATTTTGCCGCGGGTTGGTGTCTCCGGGGGCAGCCACGCTAACCCCCGGATCTGAACAACCCCGCACTCAGATGGTTCCTCATACCGTCGCGAGAGGACGTGGCTGCGGACCGGAAACCGCTTCCGTTGCCCAGTCGTCACCACAAGGTCGGGTCGCCGCTGTTGTCGACGTCCCACCTTGACGGCTGTTGACGAACGGGGCACCGCGAGCAGGACAACCGTGTGAGTCCGACTCCGACAATCCGCCGAGGCGACCTGTTCAGGCGTCCGGGATCAAGGTGGTCACGCAGAACGGATGGCCGTCACGATCGATGAGGACCCGCCACCGGTCCGGCTGCGGCTGGTGCTCGGCCTTCGTCGCGCCTAGAGCTATGGCGCGGTGCTCGGCAACGTCCAGGTCGTCGACCGCCAGCTCCAGGTGCATCTGCTTGGGGACTGGGCCGTCCGGCCAGGTCGTCCGACGAAGGTCGGAGTCACGCTGGATGGTCAGCAGCACTCCCGCTCCCTTCAGTGCGACGAAGTCCTCCGACTGCCAGGTCGGGGTCAGGCCGAGCAGCTCCCGATAGAACTGCGCCAACGCGGCCGGGTCATCGCTGTCGAGCGAGATGGCGCCAAGACGAATCGAAGAAGGCATGCCGATACTCCATCACGACATGGCGGCGCCGCACCGCCCAGGGGACGGCGCGGCCACGCGACATCGCAGGACCTGGCATTCACATCCCCCGAAGCACTCGTAATACCAGTCGTCGACCGGCCTGCGGCGCATGTAGCCCCTTGTCTCGCACCCGCTGAGGCTGCGTCTTTCCACCGCGGGCCGGCGCCTCGGTACGATTGGATCTGCTTGGTGTGTGGGGCGTTCTGAGAGGTGGCCTGGGGACGGGGGGATCTGTGATCGCCGGGGTCCCGGCAGCGGTGTGACTGCGTGTTTCCTGCTGTCGTGACGCCGAGGGCCGTCGCTGTCATGGCCTCCGAGCACATGTTCAACCGGACGTGGGTGCACGACGGACCTGGGTGCAGTCACTGTCAAGTCGATGACAGGGACCGCGCGTTACGCCTGACTGAGGGTGCGGCGGGCGTTCTAACAGTCGGCCCCCATGCGCGGGCGCCGCGTGAGTCGTGCTGTTTGGACGCGCCTCGTTCACCGTTTAGCCAGCCTGCTGGGGGACGATGCGGTGGTGACCTCGCTGCCGAACCATCGAGTGGTCGTCTTCCTGCAGGAGAACAAGACGACCGACTTCTACTTCCCGACGATGGCGAAGTGGGGTGCGGTGGTCGCCGACCACGGCAACCTCCTGTCGGCGCCGCCGAACTTCGACCAGCCGCACGACCGCAACGCGTGGGTGCATTACGCGATGGGCGACTATCCGGGTCTGCCGGTGCAGGTCGACAACGACACGGTGATCCCGTACTACTCCTGGCTGGCGAAGCAGTTCGTGTTCAGCGACCACCACTTCGGGTCCGGCTCGAACTCCACGCCGGGGCACATGCTGGCCATCGGCGGTCAGATGCCGACCATGAAGAACCCGCCCTTCGTCGGGCCACACCCGGTCTGGGACATCCCGTCCATCTTCACCGCCGCCCAGGCGGGCGGCGTCTCCTGGGCCGCCTTCCCGCAAGAAACCGGTTACCCGACGAAGTTCTACACCTCGCTGACCACGGCGCCGGGAGCTGCCAGCGTGCACCCACCGAAGGACTTCATCCCGATGGCGAAGGCGGGGACGCTGCCTGCCGTGTGCTACGTGTGGAGTCCAGGCGGGTATGACGAGCATCCCCCGTTCGTGTCTGACCCCGGTTACGTCACCCAGGGCCAGAACCTGGTCTGGGACCGGGTCCAGGCCGTCATCGACGCAGGCGGCTGGGCGGACACCACCTTTATCTTGACCTGGGACGACTGGGGCGGCTACGCCGACTCGGTGCCCACCCCGGCCAGCGAAACCGTGCCCGACGCGTTGCACCCACAAGGGTTTCAGGCGATCGGCGGATCACGGATCCCGATGATCATGTTCGGCGGCAAAGTCGTCCAGGCCATCGACCCGCAGTGGCATTCCCACGCCAGCATCCCCAAGACGATCGTCGACCTGCTCGGCCTGCCGCCCCTCGGCGTCCCCCGGGTGGACAACGCCCCGTCCCTCGCTCACCTGGTCCAGGCTTCACTGGACCGGCCGGTCCCGCCGGTTCCCGGTACGACCATCACCCAGCCGCCGCCCCCACAGCCGACCCCGACGCCTACCGACCCCACCCCGTGGCGGGGAGCCTTGAACCAGCCGATGCCGGCTCTGGTCACCCTCGATGGCAGCGTCCTGCCGGCACCGACCGACGGACTCGTCAGACCAAAACCGCCGCCGCCGCCGAAACACCCGTAGAACCCGCCAGGTCGGCCCCCGAGGCCTCGCGACGTGGGGGGCGGCCGTCGCGGCAGACCCCGTCACCGACGGTCGCAGCGATGAAAACGACTACCAAGACGCGGCGAAGCGAGGCATGGCCGCGGTTGGCGCGAACCCACCGAGGACCGCGGCTGTCGAGCGTGCCGTTCGAGCACCAAAAGAGTCCTCCGTCGCCTCAGATGGACACGTGCTGCCGATCGCGCCGCCCTAGCGACCTACTGCCTTGACTTGATAGAGAGGACCGGATGACACAAGTCGGGGGCAGTTCCCCACGGTCAGCTCCGCCGGTGGTAGGAACACCCCGACAGGTTCTCTCCAGTGAAAGCGCGGCGCTTGACGCCCTTCGGAGGTGGGCGGCTCCCCGTGACCATCGGCCTACCAGCGCGCTGAGAGCGAGGGCGGTGTCGACACGGCGGGCGGTCTCCCGTCCGCGGAAGCGTGGTTCCCACGTCTGAAGTGAGGGGAACAGCCCTCAACTTTGAGGCCGGGCCCGCGGGGATTCCACTGCAAGGTGCGCGGTTGCGAGGCGCGTCCTATCGCCGCCTAACGCCCAAATTCAGGCGCCAGGTCAGTCGCGTGGTGGCGACGGGAGTACCGGGGTGCCACTGCGAGCGCTGGTCCGTGAGCAGCGGCTGGTATCGGCTGTCCGAGGCTCGAGAGCGCCGCGGGTGGATCACCTAGATGTCGACCGGAGCGCCACGTTCTCTTTGGCCCGACGCTGCAGGACTGCACGCTCGCTCTCGTTACTGGTCCGCGCAGCCGCCTCGGTGAACACCTCGCTGGCCTGGGTGTACAGCCCGGCCCGTTCGAGCAAGTCTCCGCGGACACTTGGCAGGAGCGGGGAGTCGCCGAGGGCACGTGCGTCCAGCTCCGCCAGCACGGCGAGCCCCGCGCCCGGGCCGAACGCCCGCCCGTATGCGACCGCTCGGTTCACCTCGACGACCGGTCCCGGCGCGGCTTCGGCCAGGACGGCATACAGAGCCGCGATCCGGCGCCAGTTCGTGTCCTCGGCACGCCGGGCGCGAGCATGCTGGGCGGCGATCGAGGCCTGCAGGAAATACTTGCCGACCGGCATGCCGCGCGCAGCGAGCAGCTCGGCCTGCTGCATGGCGGCCAGTCCGCGGCGGATCAGCAACTTGTCCCATCGGCTCCGGTCCTGCGTCTCCAGCAGGACCGGCTCACCCCGTTCGTCGAGTCGGGCGGCCATCCGCGAGCCCTGAATCTCCAGCAGCGCCTGGAGTCCGAGTACCTCGGGCTCGTCGGGAGCGAAGGCGACCAGGATCCGTGCGAGCCTCATCGCCTCGTTCGCCAGGTCGGGGCGCATCCAGTCCTGGCCTGCGGTGGCGGTGTAGCCCTCGTTGAAGATCAGGTAGATCACGGCCATCACGTCGTCGAGACGCCCGGTCCGCTCCGGCCCAGTGGGCGACTCGAACTCGGCGTGTGCGGCCAGTGTCCTCTTGGCTCGCGAGATGCGCTGACCCATGGAGGATTCGGTGGCCAAAAACCCGCGGGCGATCTCGGCGGTGGTGAGTCCGCCGATCAGAC
>NZ_JBDTKA010000065.1:0-35674 GCF_039935575.1 Lapillicoccus sp. | reverse complement strand
CTCAGTTCCTGTTGCGCAAGGGCAAGATCATTCACGAGTGGCGCGTGTTCGACGAGATCGCCGTCCTGGCCCAAGTGGCCAAAGCCCGGGGAGACCAGCCGCGGGCCGCCGATGCCCGCTGAGGTGTCGACAGCGGTATAGGGCTGAACTGGACGAAAGGTGGTCGCAACTCGTCCTCCTTCAACGCCGATAATCGGCATTATGTCTGAACAGCCCGAGGCCGAGGTCGTCGCTGACCGTGTTGCGAAGGTCCAACCGTGCTGTCAGATTCGGTTTACCACGGTCAACAAGATGACGGCATCTTCGAGGGCTAGCAGCGAGTGGGTTGAGTCGGGGACGTCGATGAGATGGCCGGACGCACCTTCCCAGTTAGTGCCCCCTGCCTCGAGCCTGACACGACCATGGAGTACGTACACGGTGGCATCGCCGGGGTTGGAATGGTCGTCGAGCTTCGTCCCCGCGGTCAGAGCGATCAACGTTTGACGCAACGCGTGTTCATGACCGCCAAAGACAGTGTGGGCGCTCCTGCCGCTCGTCGCGTGGGTTGCGAGTTCGAGTTGCGCCCGCGCTAGTGCGGTGAGCGAGATATTGGGCATGGATTCCTTTACGACAGATGGATTGGCGGTGGCAGCCATTCTCGGACGGCCAGTTCAACGACAGGTACTGGATCAGCGCGGATACGGCACTGGGGGAACACAGACCGGCTCGTGGGCACCAGGTGGCGCTATTGCCCGGTCGTGAACAGCAGGACGTACAACACGCCGCCGTTGGCTAGCCATAGCGTGTTTATGCCGAGGTGCCACCATCGGACCAGCCCGATGGAGTGTCGGACACCGGGAGAGACCGGATGTCCCGCACAAATACTCCCGCTCCCGCAAGTGCTCGTCGTTTGTGTGGCGGGGCCAGTGCCTCACGAGGGATGCAAACCGACAGTCCCCGGCACACCCTGTCCCCTGGGTCAACCCGTATGCTGCCGGTCATCTTCGAACGACGAACGGAACCAATGGCATGACCAGGTTTTTCGCTCTCGGGGCAGTAGGTCTCGCGGCCTCGACTGCGTTCGCGGGGCTCACGGTCCAAGCCGGTTCCGCGTCTGCGATGGAGGCCGGGCTCGGGTACGTCGGCGTCTGCCGGGGCGCGGACGCGCGCACGGGCACGACGGTCGTCGTCGACTTCCAGCAGCTTGACGGCAACGGTGGCTCGCCGGCACCGACGATCGTGCGGTGCTCCCCCAACCCCAGCGGTACGCCACGCACCGGCTTGGCGGCGATGCAGGGCGCTGGTGTCCAGCCCACCGGCGTACCGCGTTATGGCCTGGCGTTCGTCTGTCGCATCGACGGACGGCCGTCTGCGACCGAGACACTTCCGATCACCGGAAACCCGGGCTACAAGGAAGCGTGCCTCAACACTCCCCCGGCGGCGGCGTCCTGGTCGTACTGGTGGGGCGACGGCACCACCGGCAGCTGGAGTTACGGCACATCAGGTGCATCGAACCGGTACGCGATCGCAGGCGGGTTCGAGGGATGGTCGTTCGCCCTGAACGCCACGGCGACTTCCAACCCCGTGCCGCGCGTCTCTCCGCTCAACCCTGCGCTGGGTTCGAGCCAGCCCACCGTCGCGCTCACCTCCGACGACTCTGACGGCGTCCTCGAGCTCGGCCAGAGCACGACACTGCGCTGGTCGTCGTCGAACACGACCCGACGGACGGCCGCGGCCACCCCGAAACAGGGCGCCGGTCCCTGGTCCGGCATGAAGCCCGTTGCGGGCAGCCAGTCGGTCAAACCGACCAAGAAGGGGAGCTTCACCTACACCCTGACCGGCAGGAAGGGAGCTGTGTCGGTGACCTCCAGCGTCACCTTGACCGTTCGGTGAGGTCTTGCTGGTCGCGTGAGACGCCACGCTTCTCGGCACTTCCTGGCCGTGCTAGGTTTCGCACGCACGTCCCGCGAAGGGAAGCCGGTGAGAGTCCGGCGCTGACCCGCAACCGTAGACCCGCCTCGGCGGGCAAGTCGGACCGCCGTCTCGGGACGGGCTCCACATACCGTCGAGGCCTGCGGTCGGAGCCTGGGTGACCGGTCCGTCCGGCGTCTCGGGAGCTGGTCGAGCCTCTCGCGAAAGGCTCCCCATGACTCCGTCCCGTCGCGCACGCCGGCCCGCACGCCAGGCAGCTCTGGCTGGCGTCGCAGCTCTCGCTGTCGCCTCTGGATCGCTGGTCTGGGGAGCAACCTCGGCTGACGCGTCCCAGCTCACGGCAGAGTCGTCAATAGCCGTTGGACCCACGAGCTCTGCTGCGGCAACAGGGTTTCGGGACGCCGCGCGATACGGCGCGGGCTACCTCGCGCGCCAGATCACGGCCAACGGCGGCTACCTGGCGCCCTTCGGCTCCCCCGACGACGGCAACACCGCGTATGCCGTCGTCGCACTCACTGCGGCTGGCGTCGGTGGCAACGCGTCTCGCTCCGCGATCGCCTACCTCAAGACCCGCGTCGCCGACGGGCTCACCGACAGCTCGGGCGCCGACAACGCGGGGACCCTGGCTAACCTCGTCCTGGCGGCAGTCGCCGCCGGTGAGAACCCACGGGCCTTCGGTGGTACCACAGATGCCCACAACCTCGTTGCTCGGCTGCAGGCCACCCGCCGTACCTCCGGCCCCGACCGGGGGCTGTTCGGCGCAGCCGACCCGACGTACGACGGCGCATACCGGCAAGGTCTGGCGCTCACCGCGCTCAAGGCGGCCGGCGTGGCTCCCACCAACGTGGCCACCGCTGAGGCGTGGCTGGAGCGGCAGCAATGCGCGGACGGGCTGTGGGCCTCCTACCGCGCCGACACGGCGGTCCCGTGCTCGGCGGCTGACCTCGCCACCTTCTCGGGCCCGGACACCAACAGCACCGCGCTCGCCGTCGAGGGGCTCGAGGCGTACGGGAGCGCACCCATGCGTTGGAAGACCCTGGCCGCGCTGGGCGCCGTTCAGTCCACGGACGGTGGGTTCCCGTTCCTCGCGGCCCCCGGTCAGGCCTCGGAACCGAACTCGACCGCCGTCGTCATCCAGGCACTCGTGGCCACCGGAAGCAAGCCGACCTGGGGCCGGTGGGTCAAGGGGGGCCGAAACCCCTATCAGGCTCTGTCGGCTTACCAGCTCGGTTGCGGCGACACCACCGGCGATCGTGGTGCTTACTACTACCCCGGGTCTCGCACCGCCAACGTCCTGGCGACCGTGCAAGCGGTGCCCGCCCAGGTGGGCGCGTCGCTTCCGGTGACACATCAGGCGACGAGGCCCGGTGCCCCCACGCTGAGCTGCGTCTCCTAGCCCGCCCGGCCTCGGCGGTCGCACCCTCTAGGCGCTCATCCGGGGGGTGCCTCCTTCCGCGACGGCGACCGACTCAGCGACAGGCCGATCACGAGGGACACTCCCCAGATGAGGAACAGCGGGTCCCACAGCGCCGCGTGTCCCAGCTGCGCCAGCCGGTCGAACCCACCGGGTGTCGCGATGACGCCGGTGAGAACGCCCCAGGCGACGACGACGTTGACCAGCCCGTAAAGCAGCAGACCCACCGCCCCCACCCACTCCAGCACCCGCCAGAACCGCCGTCCACCCAGACGGCCCTGCTCGACCATGATCGGGACCGCCGCCCCAGCCGCCTTGAGAATCGCGACGAGTCCGAGGACCAGCCCCGCGCCGACAGGCGCCTCGACGGCGAGCCGGACAGCCCACTGCCCCACCGTGTCGAGCAACCAACGACCACCCAGTGCCCAATAGGCGCTAAAGCCCGCGTGGACGAGTCCGGCGGCAGCGGCGATCGCGAACGCGGCCCTCCCCCGCGGCCAGGTTCTCATCTGCCCAGCCAACCACGGGGTATGCCTGCGGGCTCGCTGTATCCGCTAGCGTCACCACCATGTCGATGAGCCTCCCCACCCCCCGCGTCCTGGGCGACGTCATCCCCGGCGGCCTGGCCCGCGACTCAGCTCTCGTGTTGGGAGGCGCAGCACTCACGGCACTGGCGGCCCAGGTGTCCGTGCCGCTGCCGTTCACTCCCGTCCCGCTGACGCTGCAGACGTTTGCGGTCCTGCTCGTCGGCGCGGCGCTCGGGACCACCCGCGGGGTCCTGTCCATGTTGGTCTACCTCGCGGTGGGCGTCGCCGGAGCCCCGGTGTTCTCGCACGGCACGTCCGGATCGGCTGGGGCCTCGTTCGGCTACGACGTGGGTTTCGTTCTCGCGGCGGCACTCGTCGGGCTGCTCGCCGAGCGGGGCGCGACCCGAGGACCGTTGCGCACAGGGGCGGTGATGGTTCTCGGCAACCTCACCATCTATGCCGTCGGCGTCCCGTGGCTGATGGCCGTAGCCCACGTCGACCTGCCCAAGGCACTTGCCCTCGGCGTCGTCCCGTTCCTCATCGGCGACGCGATCAAGGTTGCGGTAGCCGCCGGGATGTTCCCGGCAGCCTGGCGGCTCGCCGGCCGGCGCTGACCGCCCCGGCCAGGAGTCGGCACGACGAAACCGAAACTGCATGTCGCGCCTCTCACTCAAGTAGTTCATGATTCAACTACTTGAACGCCGCCATCAGGGACATGCACGCACTATCGTCACCCGGATGAGCACCATTCCCGCCGACGCGCCGTCGGCGCTGCAACCCCTGGACGAGACCTTCGAGACAGTCCTCGTCGTCGTGGCCCACCCCGACGACATCGAGTACGGCACGGCGGCTGCTGTCGCGCGCTGGACGACCCAGGGAAAGACCGTGACGTACCTGCTCGCCACCCGGGGTGAGGCCGGGATCGACACTATGGAACCAGAGCAGGCGTCCGTGGTGCGCGAGCAGGAAGAGCGCGACGGAGGGTCGAAGGTGGGTGTCCAGCACATCGACTTCCTGGACTTCCACGACGGGGTGGTCGAATACGGGCTGCCACTGAGACGCGAGATCTGCCGGGTGATCCGGGAACGGCGGCCCGACGTCATCGTCGGCAGCGCTCCGGAGCTGCGGATGATGGGTCAGCTCAACCAGTCCGACCATCGCGCCGTGTCGCTGGCCACGCTCGATGCGATCCGCGATGCGGGCAACCGGTGGATCTTCCCGGACCAGCTGCGAGGCGGGCTCGAGCCTTGGGGTGGGGTCGGGCAGGCACTGCTCGTGGGAGGCCCGAACCCGACGCACTACGTGGAGGTGGGCGACCACCTCGAACCCGCCATTGCCTCGCTCGAGGCGCACGAGGCATACAACTCGGTGCTCCCTGACTCGTTCCCGAAGCCGCGCGCACTGGTGACGATGATCCTCGAGGGCGGCGGCAAGGCGGCCGGGGTGGGCCACGCGGTGGTGTTCGAGGTGTGGCCGTTCTGAGAGCCGCGTCGACCGGAGCCACGCATGGCTGAGGTCTCCCCCAAGGACCGGTTCGTCACGGTTTATGGACGCAACCCCGTCATCGAGGTTCTGGACGATGCGTCGCTGGTCGTCGACAAGGTGGTCCTGGCCGACGGCGCCCGTGGCCACGGGGTCGGAGAGATCCTCGAGCTGGCCCGCGACCGCGGGGTGCCGGTGCAGCGTGCCTCCGTCGAACGCGTGAAGAAGCTCGCCGGCAACGGCCGTCAGGACCAGGGAGTTTTCGCCGACGTTGTGGCGCCCCGGATGCGGCCGCTGGCCGACGCGTTGGACGACCCCCACCTGCACCAAGTGGTCCTTGTCGACGGCGTGACGACGCCCGCCAACCTGGGGATGATCCTCCGGACGGCCACGGCGGCTGGGATCGACGGGATCGTCGTCCCCAGACGCGGTGTCGCGTCGATCGACCCGATGGTGGTCAAAGCCTCGGCCGGTGTGGCGTTCCGGGCGCCGATCCTCAAAGTGGCCACAGCTGGTGAGGCGGCGGCGTGGCTGGCGCGAGCCGGGTTCCACCTGGTCGGGTTGGCGGCCGACGGCTCGTCCTCGGTGTTCGACGCTCCGTGGCCGGAGAACGTTGTGCTGGTGCTGGGTTCGGAGACGTACGGCGTGAGCGCCGACGTTGCCGAGCACATCTCGTCGTGGGCGTCGATCCCCATGGCCGGTGGCGTCGACTCCCTCAATGTGTCCGCTGCGGCTGCGGTGGTGTGCTTCGAGCTGGTTCGTCGCTCGATGCCCCAGCTCTTGTGAGGCCCCGTGATGTCGTGGGTCAGATCACGAGGACGCCCGCGCCGATCTCGTGCACCGCTCCGCCGACGCGGATGGCGCCGAGCGCGTCGACCTCGAGGAACAGCTCCGACGGACGGTCGACCGCCGCACCCTGGCGGATCGTGCGGGAGATGCCGCGTTCGCCGTGGTGGTGGTACCAGCCGCCGAGGTTCGCCAACGCCGAACCGGTCGCCGGGTCCTCGACCACCGAGCTGCCCTGGACGTAGAAGACCCGTGCCTCGACGGTGGTCTCCCCCGTCGGTGCCCACACGTCGACGAGGGTGCTCAGCGCGCGCGCCTCGCCAAGGCCTCGGAGCAGGCGGACGTCTGGCTCGGCCGCACGTACGGCTTCGGGGCTGCGAACCGGGAGAATCAGTTGTTCAGTCCCGGTGTCCACCCAGAGTGCGTCGACATCGGCCAGGTCGCCGACCGCCAGCCCTACGGCCGCGGCGAGCTCGGCCCGGCTGGCGGCCACTGGCGCAGTACTCGGGGCGACCGCAGTAGTCAGAACCCAATGGGAACCGTTGTGTGACACCGGAACCCGGCCCGCTGGCATACGGAGCACGACAGTACCCCCGTCTCCGAACAGCGACGAGACGACGTACGCCGTCCCCAGAGTCGGGTGGCCGGCGAACGGCATCTCGTGCGCCGGGGTGAAGATCCGCACGTCGGCGTCGGCACCGTCTTCGCGCCGGCGAACGACGAACGTCGTCTCCGAGAGGTTCATCTGGCGGGCGAGCCCCTGCATCTGGTCGTCGGTGAGGTGCGCCCCGTCCGCGAAGACGGCGAGGGGATTGCCCGAGAACGGATCGTCGCCGACGGTGAACACGTTGACAATCCGGTAGGCCAGATTCATGCCCCCAGCCTGCCAGAGCCGGTACGCCCCTAGAGTGGCGACGTGAGCGTCACCGCGGCGGGTCCGCCCGAGCCTCGAGGTCACCTGGTGCTACTCCGGCACGGCGAGACCGAGTGGTCGAAGTCGGGCCAGCACACCGGTCTCACGGACCTGCCGTTGCTGCCGGAGGGTGAGGCAGCGGCTCGGCGGGCGGGGGCCCTGCTGGCGCACTGGTCGTTCACGCGGGTCCTTGTCTCGCCGCTGCAGCGCGCCCGGCGAACCGCCGACCTCGCGGGGCTGCACGACGTGGAGATCGACAAGCGGCTGATGGAGTGGGACTATGGCGGCTACGAAGGCATGACTACCAAGGGGATTCGCGCGAAGCTCGGATACATGTGGACGGTGTTCGAGAACGGTGTGGTCCCCGGTGACACGCCCGGAGAGAGGGTCGAGTCGGTGGCGGCCCGGGCTGCCTCGGTGCTGTGGGACGTCATGCCGACGCTGCAGACCGGCAACGTCGCGCTAGTGGGGCACGGGCACTACCTGCGGATCCTGGCGACGGTCTTCCTGCGGCAGGAGGTTCGGATGGGGGCGAAGCTGCTGCTGGACGCCGGGTCGGTCAGTGTCTTGGAGTGGGAACGCGAGCAGCCGGCGATCCGGACCTGGAACCAACCGTCGCCCGAGAGCTGAACGCAGCGCAGCGTGTTCAGCGGCCTCGGGCCCGAGTGCCGGGCGTGCGGACCACCGTCACCTCCGAGCTCAGTGGCGGGTCAACGGCCACTGGCGCACCTGTGACGTCGCGGGCCGGGACCGGTTCGGGGTCGACGGGCCAGTCGGCCGACCCGGCCGGCCCGAAGACGGCATACGAGCTCGACGGCCCGGTGCTGAACCGAGGCCCGTAGGCGACTCCGCCGAAACCCTCCTGGTCGAAGGCCGTGGCCCAGTCCTGGGGAACGTAATAGGGGACCATTACCTCGAGCTCCCGCAGCACCCCGAACCGGCTGGCCGCCGAGCTCTGCAGGTTTGCCAGGTCGCAGGGATGGGGCAGGTGCAGCCGCGAGACGACCACGCCGTCGAGGAGACTCGCCGGCACGGTGACTCGAGTGCCGAGGACCGTCCCGAGGCGTTCACGCACCGCGATGGCGGCGGAGTCGGCGAGGTAGCAGGTGCCCCGCGGTGGGTGCAGGTCGAAACGCCCTCCCCCGTCGCAGCCGAACCACCACGGCCGGTATGCCGCTGTGTGGCCTCGGTGCAGAACGTCAGTGGGCGTGACGTGGCGCCTGGGGAATCCGCGGATTGGGACTGAGGGCGGCCCCTGCGCGACCGTCTCGCGCGTCACGTAGACCACGCGGCGCTGTCGGCCGTCGCGGCTGCGGCCACCCGGGTGGTCGCCTCGCTCGACCCGTGGTGCACGACGAGGTAGTCGACGACGCTCTCACCGTCGAAGGCGACCGACGCCGTGGTCAGCCAGGTGCCGATAGCCCACCCGTCCGCCCCGGCTCGGGTGAGGATCCCGACGGCCTCGATGACACCCGGCCGGACCTGGCCGACGCGGTCGAACTGGAGGACGGGGTAGAGCAGGTGGCTGTCCGCGGTGCGGCAGGCGAGCAGCGTCCCGCGCTTGACCCGGTCGGCCAGCGCTTGGCGGGTCACGCCCAACCACCGGCTGAGGCCGTTCGTGTCGTAGAACGGGCCGAGCTCGCTGTCCCAGGGGTGGACGGTCGGAAGCGCGGCCACCATCCGTGTGGCCAGCTCGTCGAGGTCGCCGAGGGAGCGCAGGGTGCGGCCCTGGCGCCCGAGGTCCTCCACGCGGTCGGCCAACTGGCTGCTGACCAACTCGACGAGGGTGTCGAGCGCTGCTGAGTTCGCAGATGTGAGTGGCGCAACCTGGTCGGTCATCGGGTTACCTCAGGGTCGGTCTGTCAAGGGCGTCAAGGTCTGAGGTTCTCACTGTATGCCTCGTCCCCGACAACGCCGCGCCGACCCCGTCGAAGGTCTCTCTCCCACCGAACTCACATCCTGGCCGACAATTCGGACATCCCCGGGTCCGATTCCGGGGGATACGTGAGTCCGGTGGTCGGTGACGTGAGTCCGGTGGTCGGAGACGTGAGTCCGGTGGTCGGAGACGTGAGTTCTGTCCCGGTGGCCGGCAGCCCAGGCACCAGAAGCACCGCGCTGTCGGGCAACGGAGCACCATCGTCACCAGACTCTGATGTTTCCCAGTTTCTGCGCGTCAAAGTCGTCCGATGTCGCAAACATCAGAGTCCGGATCAGTTGCCTGCCCGGCGCTGACGCACCATGCGGTCGAGGAGGTCGGCGACCTGCGTGAGCCAGTCATTGGTCGAGTAGCCGCCCAGGCGCGGGACGTACCCCAGTCCGTGCTCGCGGCTGAGAACTTTGTCGAGGTCGTCGTCACCAAGATGGCGTGACAACAAACCCTGGGCCTCAACGACCGCGTTGGCGACGATGTCGACACCCTCGGTGCGGGCAAATACCCGCACGACTTCCCACGGATCTGGGTCGGTGTATTTAAAATCGATGTTGAGGTAGGAGCTCATCAGTACTGTGAGATCGCTGTCTTCGTTCATGGTGCGGTTGCTCCAGGGATGGGGAAGGCGGTCCGAACTCGGTAGCCGCAGGCAAACCGTGGGTCTTTGATGAGATACACGGCGATGCCGCTCATGTCTTCGAAGCCTGTCCCCTCCAGGTGTACTCCGCGCCCGATGGTATGGCCGAGATCCAGCTCCAGGCTGGATCGGTGTTTGGTCGGGTTGGCCATGAACGCGGCGATTTTGTCAGAACGCTGAGCCAAGGCCTCGTGGATCGCCCCGCTAGCTGTATCGAGGTCCGTGAAGCTCGACGAAGCGCGGATGGTTTCGCTCGGATCGGTCAGTCTTGTCAACAGTTGCTCGTCCGATCTTCCGACATGCTCCAGAATCGTGTGCGAGCCATCGATTTCGTGGCTTGACAACCATTCGGCCTCACTGCCCGGATCATGGAAGGCTCGAGCGGCGTCTTTCCCACCGGTGACGACGTGGTCGGCCTCTTTGGCGAGCCTCACTCCCTTGCCGAACCAGACCATGCCGGCTGCACTCAGACCCGCCTCGGTTCGCCGACCCTCTGCGAGAAACCAGGCGGCGTTGATGCCGCTGGCCGCCATTCCGATGGGACCGGGCACCCAGCCCAGACCGTCGAGAGTCCCGTGCATCAACCCCTCAGCCCCAGCGGGGCGGATGTTCGCCTCCCAGAACCGCCGCGCATCGGGTGCCTGGACGGCAGCAGCGGCCAGAGCGGCGGCGGCGCAGTCGCCCGCGGCCTCGACCGTGCGGCGAGCGGACGCCAGAGTCGAGATCGCCTGGCGCCTCAAGTTTTCGGCTTCCGCGACCATCGCCGCCGCCGCGCCACCCCCGGCGGCGACTGTCTCGAGCTGGTCGATCCGGGCGCCGACACGCATACGATCAGCGACCCTGCCGGGCGGAGACCCGTTCGATGCGGGCAGCTCCGTCACCACGCCGGCAGCTGCTCCGGCTGCAGCGGTGAGTGCGACGTAGCGCCCGTAGAGCACCACCGCATCCAGGGCGACAAGGCGGGCAGGTTCGACAGAGGCGACGAAACCGTCGACGGCGACGGCACCGGCCACGAACGCGTCAGACGCGGTACGCCAACGGCCCGGTTCCGGCTCGATGGCCGTCGCGAACCCTGTCGCGGCGCTCCCCCGCCAGCTGGCGACCTCGACCCGGCTGAGCGATGCACCCGCGGTGTCCAGCACATCGGCATGTCCTCGCAGCGTCTGCGCGACGGCCCCCAGGCCGGCCACGTCACACGGCACCAAGACGTCGACGGTTGCACCGGACGCAAGGTCCTGCTCCTCACCACCCACGACCCCAGCCAAGCAAACCTCAGGGCCAGGCCTCGGAAGTTCTCCACAGGCCGGTTACCGGGGTCAGCTCAGGTCAGTCAGGTCAGGGCAGCGACCAGGTGTGGACGGGGAGGTTCTCGTGCATGTGCTCCGAGTACGACTGAAGCATGAGCCGAAGTGCCTCCGCACGGTCCAGCCCGCGCTCCTCCAACCGCCGGACCGCCTCGATCTGCCAGGAGGCGCCGTTGACGCCGCTCAGGCAACGGCCCTCGATGACTGACAGGTAGCGGTCCCGGGCTTCGGGGGCCACGCCCCAGTCGGTCAGGCCTTGGTATGCCAGTGGGAGCAGGTGACGCAGCACCAGCTCGGTCGCCGGGATCTCGCCACGACCCGGCCAGAACAACCGGGACTCGATGCCTTCGCGCGCTCCGGAGAAGAAGTTCTCCTCGGCTGCGACGAAGCTCATCCGAGTCCAGACCGGCCGGTCGTCCTGGGCCAGGGCGCGGAGGGTGCCGTAGTAGAACGCGGCGTTGGCCATGGTGTCGATGATGCTGGGACCCGCTGGTAGCACACGGTTCTCGACGCGCACATGAGGCCGACCAGCGCTGGTGTCGTATATCGGCCTGTTCCAACGGTAGACCGTCCCGTTGTGCAGCTTCAGCTCGGCAAGCTCGGGCGTCCCGCCGGCCTCGAGCACGGCCAGCGGGTCCTCGTCCGACAGCTCCGGCAGGAGCGCCGGGAAGTACCGCACGTTCTCCTCGAACAGGTCGAATATCGAGGTGACCCAGCGTTCCCCAAAGAACACCCGCGGGCGTACGCCTTGGTTCTTCAGCTCGACCGCCCGGGTGTCCGCCGCCTGGGTGAATAGCTCGACCCGCGTCTCGTGCCAGAGCTGCTTCCCGAAGAAGTAGGGGCTGTTCGCGCCGATCGCCAGCTGCGGACCACCCAGCACCTGGGCCGCGTTCCACGTCGTCGCGAAGTGCTGCGGCTCGACCTGCAGGTGCAGCTGAACCGACGTGCAGGCCGACTCGGGAGCGAGCGAGTCCGCGTACCGGTCCAGCCGCTCCCCCGTCGGCCCCTCGATCTCGAGGAAGATGTCCTCCCCCCGAGCGGCGAGGACGGCGTCGTTGAGCGCCCGGTACCGGGTGTTGGCGCTCATCCAGTCGTCGCCCTCGAAGTGCTCGGGCATGACGGTCGGCAGGATGCCGATCATGAGAATGTGTGAACCAACCTCGTTTGCGCGCCGCTCCGCCTCGTTGAGCGAACGCCGCAGGTCGTCTTCCAGCTCGAGTGACTCGGACCCCGTCAGCGCCCGCGGGGAGACGTTGAACTCGATGTTGAACCGAGCCAGCTCCGTTTGGTAGTCGGCGTTCTCGATCGCCGCGAGGACCTCGGCGTTGTCCATCTTGGGGCGGTACTCGCGGTCGACGAGGTTGAGCTCGATCTCCATGCCGGTCATCGGCCGTTCGAACGCAAACTTGCTGTGCGCCAGCATCCGCTCGAAGACGTCGAGGTCGAGGTGCACCTTTTCGCGATACTTCTGCCGCTGCTCACGGGAAAAACTTGCAGCGCTGACCTCGGTTCCCATGATGCGCAATGTATGCCGTGGGTCAAGGGCCGCGCGACGGTCTGCTCACGGGTCGAGCCTTCCGTCGAACGTGAGTTGGTGGTCATTCTGGCGCGACTTGCCTCGAATGGGCGACCAACTCACGTTCGGCGGACACCGCGGTATCGGGAAAGCCCCCACGGGCGCGACGAACTAGGTTTGACGACATGGGTAACCACCGCTTCGACGGTGTGCCAGTGATCCTGGTCGCCACCACCCACGCCGAGCACCACGCCGTGGAGACCGAGTTCACCAGCCGCTACGCGCATGACTACGAGGTGCACGTCGTCGAGACCTGCGACGAGCTGCTCGACCTGACCCGTGAGCTCACCATCGACAACCGCGGTATTGCGCTGATCGCCGCCGAGCCGATCCTGGCCGACGGCGACGGGCTCGGCCTGCTGGACCAGGTCCACTCGATCAACCCGACGTCGCGCCGGATCGCGCTCTTGGCGCCGGCCGTCTTCGCCCTCAACCTCCCGGCGCTGCGGACGGCCTCGTCCGAGGGGCGGTTGGACACATGGCTGGCAATCCCCACTGCTCCGCGCGACGAGGAGTTCCACTCCGCCATCGTCGAGATGCTTTCCGACTGGAGCTGGTCGACGAACGCCGTCGAGGTGGACGGCGTCCAGATCGTCACCGAGATGAAGTCGCCGGAGACGGCGCGGATCGTCGACTACCTGCAACGAATGGGTCTGCCCTACCGCCGCTTTCTCGCTGACAGTGAGGTCGGACGCTCGATCGTGGCCATAGCCGGTCCGGACGCGCGCCTTCCGCTGGTGCGTATGCCGAGCAAGCGGCCCGTGTCGTCGACCGCCCCCGACGAGGTGAACCCCGACGAGATCCTCAGCGCACCGATGCTGGCCCAGCTGGCCGACCGTCGTCCTAGAGTCCGAGGCGGTCGGTGGACAGGCCGGGACGAGCTCGATGATCCGCAACTACCTCGGCTTTCCGCGAGGCATCTCCGGTATGCGCCTGGCCCAGCGCGCGCGCATGCAGGCGCTGCGGTTCGGGGCGCGGTTCTTCGTCGGCCTGCCGGTGGAGGAACTGGAGGCCGGTGACGCGCATACCGTTGTCCTGAAAGATGGTTCGCGGGTCCAGGGCCGCGCCGTCGTCGTGGCCTCGGGGGCGTCCTACCCCCGGCTCGGGGTGGACTCGATCGAAGGGTTCGTCGGTCGTGGCGTCAACTACGGCGCGGCGACGAGCGTGGCCCGAGACCTCACGGGGCGGGTCGTCTACGTCGTCGGTGGTGGCAACTCGGCCGGACAGGCGGCGGCGCACCTGAGCCGGTTCGCGAAGTCCGTCACCCTCGTCATCCGCCGCGACTCGCTGACCGTGACCCCTGCGGCGGCTGGCTCCCCGAGACGATCGCCCGCGACGACAAGGGGTTCGTGCTGACGGGTCGAGGCGTCCCGTCCGATCTGTGGGAAGGGGAGGTGCCGCCTGCCCCCTTGGCAACTTCGCTGGCGGGCGTGTTCGCAGTGGGCGACATCCGGACCGGGTCGATGAAGCGGGTGGCGGCGGCCGCCGGCGAGGGCGCCGCGGTCGTCCCCCTCGTGCACGCGCACATGGACCTCACGGGGGCCTGAACCCAGGCGAGTAGGCCCGTACGCGCGTCGCTGCGGTGCCCTGTCGGCGGCGCGTCCTAGCCTCGGGAACGTGCGGCTGATTCATACCTCCGACTGGCACCTGGGGCGTTCGTTTCACCAGGTGGGGCTGCTCGACGCCCAGGCGCGGTTCGTCGACCACCTCGTCGAGACGGTCCGGTCGGAGCGCGTCGACGCGGTGCTGGTCTCGGGCGACGTCTATGACCGGGCGCTGCCCAGCCCTCCCACGGTAAGCCTGCTCTCCGAGGCAGTGACGCGCATCATCGACGTCGGAGCCCAGGTAGTGCTCTCGTCAGGTAACCACGACTCGGCGATCCGCCTCGGGTTCGCCTCGCAGCTGCTGTCCCGCACGGGACTTCACATCCGCACTGCCGTCGCCGAGATCGGCGCGCCGGTCGTCGTCGAGGGTGTTGCCGTGTATGGGTTGCCCTACCTCGAGCCCTCCACGTGCGCCGAACCTCTCGGGGCGAGCGAACGTACCCATGCCGCCGTCCTGCGTGCGGCCATGGACCGGGTGGAGGCAGACCTCGCGCATCGCGGTGCCCCCAGCGTCGTGATGGCGCACGCGTTCGTGACGGGCGGTGCGTCCAGCGCAACGGTTGACGCCAGTGCGACCAGTGACTCGGAGCGCGACATCTCCGTCGGTGGCGTCAGCGCCGTCCACCCGGACGTCTTCGCCGCCGCCGACTATGTCGCGCTCGGGCACCTCCACGGTGCGCAGCGGGTCTCCGACCGGGTGCGCTACTCCGGCTCCCCTGTCGCGATGTCGTTCAGCGAGCACCGGCACACCAAGGGGAGCTGGCTGGTCGAGGTCGAGGATGACGGCGCGGTCGGCGTGCGGGCGGAGTTCGTCGAGGCTCCTGTCGAGCGGCCTCTGCGGGTGCTGCGCGGTGACCTGGAGGACCTGCTCGCCGACCCTGAGCTGACCTCGGCGAGCGCCGCATACTGTCAGGTGACACTCACCGACGCGCTGCGACCGCTGGGGGCGATGGACCGGTTGCGTCAGCGGTTCCCCCACACCCTGGTGCTCGCCTTCGACCCGCAGGGCGCGGTGACGCCGATCAGCTCGTATGCCGCGGCGTTCGGTCGGCGCACCGACGACCTCGACGTCTGTTGCGACTTCCTCGCCCACGTGAGGGGAGGCAGCCCGGCTGCTACAGCCGAACGTGGCCTGTTCGCCCGCGCCATCGAGGCGTCGCGCACGGAGCGGGCGCAGCGGCTGGACGAGCTGGGAGCAGTGTTGCCGGGTCTGGGGGACGACGTGTTCCGGGTGGGCGTGGCATGAAGCTGCACCGGTTGGAGGTGACGGCGTTCGGGCCGTTCGCGGGGACGGTCGAGGTGGACTTCGACGCGGTCGGAGTCGGTGGTCTGTTCCTCGTGCACGGCCCGACCGGGGCTGGGAAGACCAGCCTCCTCGACGCCGTCTGCTTTGCCCTCTACGGGGGGGTTCCCGGTTCGCGCCCTGCCGGACGTGCCTTGCGCAGCGACCACGCGGGTCGAGGTGCCGTGCCTCGCGTACGGCTCGAGTTCGGGGTGGCGCAACGCCGGTTCCGGGTGACCCGGTCCCCGGAGTTCCGTCGGCCCAAACGCCGCGGCGACGGTGAGACGACCTCCCAGGCCCAGGTGGTTTTCGAGGAGCACGTGGCGGGTCGATGGACCGGCCGCAGCAGCCGGGCCGACGAGGTGGGTGACATCGTCATCGAGGTGCTGGGCATGGGTCTGGACCAGTTCAGCAAGGTCGTGCTACTACCTCAGGGCGAGTTCGCCGCGTTCCTACGGGCGACGGCGGACGAACGCCGCACGCTGCTCGAGAAGCTGTTCGACATCTCGACCTACTCGGGGGTGGAGGCCTGGCTGGTCGATCGGCGCCGCACCCTGGGCGCCCGCGTGGCCGAGGAGCGCGCCATCCTGGTTACCGACCTCACGCGGCTCGGTGACGTCCTGGCGGTCGTGCCAGGCGACATGGCCGAGGGCGCGGGTGACCGGGCCTGGACCGAGGAACCGGTCGAGGCGCTGCCCGCGCTGCTGACCGCGAGGCAGGAACGGCTGGACCAGCTCGCGAGCGGCAGCCTCGCCGCAGCCGAGCGGGCTGACGTCCTGGCCCGGGAGGCGATGGAGCGTCAGGTCACGGTCGCAGCGAACGCCGAGCTGCAGCGCCGCGGCCTCCGGGCGCGACAGATGTTGCTCGTCCTGAACGACGAGGCAACCCGGCTCGCGACGTGCGAGGCGCGCATTGCGGCCGCCGTCCGCGCCGACTCGGTCGCTGGGGATCTGCGTGGGCTCGCTCGCGGCCGACAGCAGCGGGGTGCCGCCGTCGAGCGGCTCGAAGCCGCCCGTTCGGCGGTGACCGCTCTCGGCGTCATCGACTGGTCACCGGCGGGGGTGGCGGGACTGGTCCAGACTGTGCAGGAACAGTCGGTCCTGCTCGACGATGCAGCCGCCGCCGATCGACGTGCGGGCGCGGACCAGCGACGGCTGGAGGCGCTCGAGCGTGATACGCAGCAGGTCGCCGCCACACTCCGGGAGACTCGCGACGCCCTGGACCAGGTGGCCGGTGCCATCGCCGCGGCGACCCAGGCCGTGGCGGCGTCCGACCGGGCGCGGCTAGCCCGCGACCAGGCTCGAAGTCGCGTCCAACGCCTCCAGGGCCTCCACGCGATCTCGGTCGACCTCGACCGGGCGACGGTCCTCGTCCGAGAGGTGGGCGATGCGGTCCGCAGCGCGAGAGACCTGGAACAGGACGCTCGCCAGGAACACCTGCGACTCCAACAAGCGCGTCTCGACGGGATGGCAGCCGAGCTGGCTGGATCGCTAGAGGACGGGCAACCCTGTGCCGTATGCGGTTCGGCCGACCACCCCGCTCCCGCCCTCGGCCGAGACCCGGTGACCGCCGACACGGTTGCACGCTCGGAACGAGCCTGGCGCACCCTCGCCGGCATCACGCTGCGACACGCCCAGTCCCTGGCCGCCGCGGAGCAGATCGTCACTACCAGAACCGCGGATCTGGTGGCAGGGTTCGACGACACGCTGCTCGACCGGTCCGACCGGGCTGAGCGGGCTGAGCCGAGGCTGGAGGACGGTTCGCAGGCCACGTCGACGACGGAGCTGGAGGCAGTCCTCGCCTGCGCACACAGCGATCTCGCTGCCTCGATGACGCAGCTCGCGCGCCTCGAGGGGGCCTCCCGCGAGCTCGAGTCTGCGAGCCAGCGCCAGCAGACCCTGAGCCGCGAGGTCGAGGTTCTCACCTCATCCGCGGCGGCGGCCCAGGGAACGGTCACGGAGGTGACCGCACGGGTCGAGGCAGAACGGACGAGCGTCGTCGCCCTGCTCAGACAGCACGCGACCGGCTGTCGATGCCAGGGTGCAACTGCCCGCGCGGTTGCCCCGATCACTCCCGAAGCGGCGGCAGCGGCGGCACGCATACCGCACCTGGTCGCGGCACACACCGGCGCGCTCACGTCATTGCGTGACTATCACGCCGCCCTGGTCGCGTCGCAGGAGCTGGACTTCCAGGCCAGTGCGGTCGAGCACGAGACGTTCCGAGCGGTGTCCGAGGCCGGTTTCGACAGCCTGCAGGCTGCGGCCGCGGCGGTCCTCGAGGCCGGCGCCCTGGGCGTGCTGCAGCGCGACGTTCGGGACGCTGACGACCGGCGAGCGGCCGCCGAGGCCACGGTGGACGATCCCGAGGTGGCCGCTGCGCTGCAAAGACCCGTCGCTGACCCCGAGGCGGCGGTGGCTGCGGTCGAGTCGGCCCGAGGTGAGCTGCGTCGTGCCCAGCACCTACAGACGACGGTGGAGTCGGCCGTCCGTGCCTTCGGGAGGCTCCGCCAGGACCTGACCGAGCGGGTGGAGACGCTCGCCCCGCTCGCTCGCGAGGCGGCGGAGGTCGCCGAGCTGGCCGACGCCGTGACCGGTGTCGGTGAGCAGAACGTCCTGCGGATGCGGCTGACAGCGTTTGTGCTGGCCGCGCGCCTGGAGAAGGTGGCGGCACTGGCGAACGAGCGACTGCTGGTGATGGGCGACGGTCGATACCAGCTCGCGCATACCGATGACCTGGCGAAGGGGGGTCGACGAAGCGGGCTGGGTCTGGTGGTGCGTGACCAGTGGACGGGCCAAGAGCGCGACACGGCTTCACTGTCCGGTGGAGAGTCGTTCATGGCTTCTCTCGCGTTGGCGTTGGGACTGGCCGACGCCGTGCGCGAGGAGGCCGGCGGGTTCGACCTCAACACGCTGTTCATCGACGAAGGTTTCGGCACCCTCGACGAGGAAAGTCTGGAGCAGGTGATGGCCGTGCTCGACGGGCTGCGCGACGGCGGGCGATGCGTCGGCGTCGTGAGCCACGTCAGCGACCTGCGGTCCCGCGTGCCCGCCCAGGTGCGCGTCGACAAGACCGCGACGGGCTCCACGGTGACGATCCTCGGGCTCGACGGCTTCGCGGCCTGAGTCAGGCGGCCTGCCGGTCACTCCTCGAAGGCCTCCGGTGGCGGGCAGCTGCAGACCAGGTGCCGATCGCCGTATGCGCCGTCGATGCGCCCGACTGGCGGCCAGTACTTGTCGGGAGCAGACACCCCCACCGGGAACGCGGCGGCGGTCCGGTCGTAGGGGTGGTTCCACTCCCCCGCCAGTGACAGTGACGTGTGCGGGGCGTGCCGCAGCACTGAGTCCGCGACGGAGACCTCACCCATGCCGACGGCGGCGATCTCGGCGCGGATGGCGATCATCGCGTCGCAGAACCGGTCGATCTCACCCTTGTCCTCGCTCTCGGTGGGTTCGACCATCAAGGTGCCAGCCACCGGGAACGACATCGTGGGCGCGTGGAACCCGAAGTCCACCAACCGTTTTGCCACGTCGTCGACGGTGACGCCGGTCTCCTTGGTGATGGTCCGCAGGTCGAGAATGCACTCGTGCGCCACGATCCCCTGGGGGCCGGAGTAGAGCACGGGGTAGTGATCGCGCAGCCTCGCCGCGACGTAGTTCGCGTTGAGGACGGCGATCTCGGTGGCTCGGGTCAGGCCCGCCCCGCCCATCAGTCGGACGTAGGCCCACGAGATCGGAAGGATGCCCGCGGAGCCATACGGCGCGGCTGAGATCGGGCCGACGCCCGTGTCCGGGCCCGCCTCGGGGGCCAGGGGGTGGTTCGGCAGGTAGGGCGCCAGGTGGGCGCGGACGCCGACCGGACCGACGCCAGGCCCTCCCCCGCCGTGCGGGATGCAAAAAGTCTTGTGCAGGTTCAGGTGCGAGACGTCGGCGCCGAACTTGCCCGGCTGCGCGAGCCCGACGAGCGCGTTCAGGTTCGCTCCGTCGACGTAGACCTGACCGCCCGCCTCGTGCACCAGGGCGCACAGCTCGCTGATCGTGTCCTCGTAGACCCCGTGGGTGGAGGGGTAGGTCACCATCGCCGCCGCGAGGTTGGGACCGTGCTGCGCGACCTTGGCGCGCAGGTCGTCCATGTCGACGTTGCCACTGGCCGCATCGGTGCCCACCACGACCACCTTGAGACCGGCCATCACCGCCGACGCGGCGTTGGTGCCGTGCGCGCTGGCGGGGATGAGGCATACCCGGCGGTGGCTCTCGCCGTTGGCCTCGTGGTAGGCGTGAATGGCCAGTAGTCCGGCCAGCTCACCTTGCGAGCCGGCGTTGGGCTGCAGTGAGACCGCGTCGTAGCCCGTGATCTCGCACAGCCACGCCGACAGCTCGGCGACCAGGCTGCGGATCCCCTCGGTCTGGGTGGTCGGCGCGAACGGGTGGAGGTTGGCGAACTCAGGCCACGTCACCGCCACCATCTCGGTTGTGGCGTTGAGCTTCATCGTGCACGAACCCAGCGGGATCATCCCGCGGTCCAGCGCGAAGTCACGGTCGGAGAGCCGGCGGAGGTAACGCAGCATCGCCGTCTCGCTGTGGTGGGCGTGGAACACCGGGTGCCCGAGGTAACCGGACGTACGGTGCGCGCCGTCCCACCACTCGGCGCCGCCGCCGGCGGCGGGCTCGGGCTCGCCACCGGTCACACCGAACGCGGCCCACACCGCGAGCAGGTCCTCACCGGTCGTGGTCTCGTCAGTGCTGATCGACACGGTGTCGTCGTCGACGCGGAACAGGTTGACCCCGCGGGCCACCGCCTCGCGCAGCACGTCGTCGGCACGTCCCGGCACGTGCACGGTGACGGTGTCGAAGAAGGACCGGGTCACGACCTCGACGCCGCCGGCGCGCAGACCGTCGGCCAGAGTGCGGGCATACCCGTGGGTGCGACGGGCGATCTCGGCCAGACCCGCCGGACCGTGCCAGACGGCATACATGCTCGCCATGACGGCGAGCAGGACCTGGGCGGTGCAGATGTTGGAGGTGGCCTTCTCGCGGCGGATGTGCTGTTCGCGGGTCTGCAAGGCGAGCCGGTATGCCGGGTGGCCGGCACTGTCGACCGAAACGCCCACCAGTCGCCCGGGCATGGAGCGTTCCAGCCCCTGGCGGACGGACATATAACCGGCGTGCGGCCCGCCGAACGCCATCGGAACCCCGAAGCGCTGGGTTGTGCCGACGGCGATGTCGGCGCCCCACTCACCGGGAGGGGTGACCAGGGTCAGGGCGAGCAGGTCGGCCGCGGCGGTGACCAGCGCCCCGTGCTCGTGGGCGGTGGCGGTGAGGGAGCGGAAGTCCCGCAGCTCTCCGTCGGCGCCCGGGTACTGGACGACCACACCGAACACGTCGCGGTCTCCAGCCATCGACCGCAGCGCCTCGACCGAGTTGACGGGATGGTCGACGGGCTGGTCGACCGGATGGGCGACGGGCTGGTCACCGGGACGGTCGACGCGGGTGTGGCCGCCACCGAGGTCGGCGACCACCACCTCGATGCCCAGCGGCAAGGCCCGGGTCCGCATCACCGCGATGGACTGGGGCAGGACGAAACGGTCGACGAGCAGCACGGCGTTCTCAGCCGCCCGGCTGGAGCGCCGCATCAACGTCATTGCCTCGGCGACGGCGGTGCTCTCGTCGAGCAACGAGGCACCGGCGATCTTCAGGGCCGTCAGGTCGCTCACCACAGTCTGGAAGTTCAGCAGAGCCTCCAGTCGACCTTGGGAGATCTCCGGCTGGTAGGGCGTGTAGGCCGTGTACCAAGCGGGGTTCTCCAGCACGTTGCGTTGGACGACCGGGGGTGTGACGGTCCCGTAGTAGCCGAGCCCGATCATGGAGCGCATCACGGTGTTGAGGCTGGCAATCCCGCGCAGCTCGCGCACGACAGCATGCTCCGAAGCGGCGGCGTCGATGCGCAGGGCCCGCTGTGACCTCAGGCCGCGTGGGACGGCGACGTCGACGAGCGCGTCGAGTGACGGCTGACCGACGACGGACAGCATCTGGTCGACCTCGTCGGACGACGGCCCGATATGCCGCCCCACGAACGGCGCGAGCTCGGGGCGCTCGGCGGCGGGCCCGTGGAGGTGCTGCGGGATGTCGATGGTCTGGGACGCCATGGCGCGCTCCTGAGGGGATGGGGGCCAGCCGGGATGATGGGTGGACCCCCTCTGTCATCCGGGCGGACCAGCCCCCCGTACTTCAGAGTTGCCTCTCCCGCGTGGTCCTGGCGCCTGAGAGGTTCCGGGGTGGTTGCCCCTTCGGCGCCCCGGCTGACGACCGACGACGCGCCATGGCTGTACTGGCACGTCACCCGTCGTCCCGGGGGCTCTCCCACGCAGGGTCGAGCAGCTCCGGCAAACCTACCAGCCGGATGAGCGCGGCGCGCCGCGCCACGGACCGGTCAGGAGATGCGCTGGGCGCGACGGACACTCAGCTCGTCGCCGGGGTGGGCCGCCGGCAGCTCGTCCTCAGGCCGTTCGCTCGGCAAGGCGGCGAGGCAGCCCTCCACCTCGCGCCACACCCGTCCGACGGCGATGCCGAAAACGCCCTGGCCACCCTGGAGCAGGTCGATGACCTCGTCGGGGGACGTGCACTCGTAGACGCTCGCCCCGTCGCTCATCAGGGTGATCTGGGCGAGATCGTCGACCCCGCGCTCGCGAAGCACCTGGATTGCTACCCGGATCTGCTGGAGGGATACGCCAGTGTCGAGCAGCCGCTTGACGACCTTGAGCACGAGGATGTCGCGGAAGCCGTAGAGCCGCTGGGTGCCGGACCCGGTCGCACTGCGGACTGACGGCTCGACCAGGCCCGTGCGAGCCCAGTAGTCGAGCTGGCGGTAAGTGATGCCGGCGGCCTTGCACGCGGTGGGCCCGCGGTATCCGGTGTCCTCGCTCAGCGTTGGGAGGTCGTCGTCGAACAGCAGACCCTGCGCCGAGACCGGTATGTGGCTCGGGCGCTGCTTCGCGTCTCCCGTGACATTCACGGTGACCTCCTGATCGACGACATCAACGTAGTTACACCTGGGTGGTTCGGCGCATCTCTCCCTGACGGTAGGCGCTGCAGGGGCGAGCGTCAATCACCGGTCGACGTTCAGCCTAATGGCGTGTCGCGGATCCACTCCGAACTCTCACCCTCGCGTCGAGCGTGAGGCTCAGCGGTTGGACTCCCCGACCTCCGGGTCACTGTCCCCGGCGTCCGGGGTCTCGAAGTCCTCGGCGGACACATTCTCGAGGAAGTCCCGGAACTTCTCCACCTCGTCGTCCTCCTCGGGAGTCAGGGCGACACCGGCTTCGTCGAGGACGTCCTCGGCCACGACGATCTCGGTCGTCGTCCGCAGGGCGAGCGCGATCGCGTCGGACGGGCGGGCGCTGATCTCGTGGGTGCCGTCGATGACGAGCACCGCGTAGAACACCTTGTCCTTGAGCTCCACGATCTTGATCTGGGTGAGCCGGTGGCCCAGGGTCTCCAGGACGTCCTTGAACAGGTCGTGGGTCAGCGGTCGCGGTGGCTCGACGCCCTGCTGCGCGTAGGCGATCGCCGTCGCCTCGGCAGCGCCGATCCAGATCGGCAGGTATCGCTCGCCGTCGCGCTCACGCAGCAGCACGATCGGCTGGTTCGTGGGCATCTCGACCCGCACTCCGAGGACGTCGACGGGTTTCACAGGCCCCACGTTACTTCGCCACACCGGGTCTGCGCAGGTCGGACCTCGGGGTGTTCCCGAGGCCAGCGCGCAGCAGCGCGGCGTGCAGCCCGAGGAACAACCTCAGGATCTGCGGCGTGGGGTCGTCGCCCTCCGGCATGGCGCCATCGCCGTCCCCGTCACCGCTGGTGCGCGCGGGGCGAGCGGGCCGCGAGATCTGCTGCACCAGCCCGATCTCGCGGTCGGCGGCGGTCCGGAAGGGCCGCAGATGTCGGGGTTCGACGCCGTAGGCGGCCAGCGCGGCTGCGGCTCTGGCAATGGTCAGGGCGTCCTCGTCGAAGTGTCCGCCGGCGTCCGGCTGGACCAGCCCGAAGTTCTCCAACGCATCGAAGGTGGCCCGGTCGAGGCCCGCTTCGTCGCGCAGCTCGCGAGACGTCAGGCGGAGGACTGCCGGCGTGGTGAGGTCGGCGATCGACGGCACGAGCGGGTCGTCGACCGGTTGCGGTGCTCGCGGTCGACCCGTCCCAGCCGCCGAAGAGCCGTCCGTGTCGGCACTGCCCGCCACGCCGGGTATGCCTGGTCCGCCGCTTGCCGAGGTCGGCTCCAGCGGGCTCAGTCCCCGGTCGAGGGCGTCGAGGGCGTCGCGGATCACCTTGAGTGGCCAGAAGCGGTCCCGTTGGGCCGTGAGGATATAGCGCAGCCGCTCGACGTCCTGGTGACGGTAGGTCCGGTAGCCGGAGGCCGTCCGGTCGGGCGTGAGCAGTCCTTCGGCCTCGAGGAAGCGGATCTTGGAGATTGTCAGGTCCGGGAAGTCGGAGGTGAGCTGGGTCAGGACCGCACCGATGCTCTGAGGCACCGCGTCAGCGGGCGCCCGCGTAGTAGACCAGCCGGAACTTGCCGATCTGGACCTCGTCGCCGGTGCGGAGCACCGCGTGGTCGACGAGCTCGCGGTTCACATAGGTGCCGTTGAGCGAGCCCACGTCGCGGACGGCATACCCGTCGGCCTCCTGCGCGAAGACGGCGTGCTTGCGCGAGACGGTGACATCGTCGAGGAAGATGTCTGCATCGGGGTGTCGCCCGGTCGAGACCTCCGCATCGTCGAGCAGGAACCGCGCGCCCGTGTTCGGGCCGCGCAGCACGACGAGCAGCCCGGTCCCCGGCCGTAGCGCCTCGATCGTGGCCTGGTCTTCGGCGTTCAGGCCCCGACCGTCGACCTCGCCCGTCTCGTGCTCGCCGACACCCTGGAAACGCATCGTCGTCGGGTCACCCTGACGGGGTACGGGGGGTACGCGGGAGGTGCGCTCGTCCGGTGACTCGTCGGGCGTCTCTGCTGGCGTCTCGCCGTGACTCTGTTCAGACATGGGCACTCCTTCGTCACTCGCGGTGTCGCAAACTCTAGTGGATGGCACTGTCCGGGTGGAGGGGGGCGCCGAGGGGCGGCACGCCTCAGGCGAGGCTCCCGCTGTAGGTCTCCGCGTCCATCAGGGCGCCCAGGTCGGTGTCGCCGGACGGGCGCAGCTCGTACATCCAGCCGTCGGTGTATGGAGCCTGGTTGACCAGCTCTGGTGTCACGTCGAGGTTGGTGTTGATGGCCGTCACGTCACCGCTGATCGGGGCGTAGAGGTCGCTGACCGACTTTGTGGACTCGACCTCACCGCAGGTGTCTCCCTCCTTGAGGGTGTCACCGACGGAGGGTAGCGAGACGTAGACGACGTCGCCGAGGGCCTCCTGTGCGTAGGCGGTGATGCCCACCCGGAGCGTGCCGCCGTCAGCCTCCTGAACCCACTCGTGGTCCGCGGTGTAACGCAGGGACTCGGGGTACTCCAGGTCACTCATCTCGATCTTCTCCGTTGCTGCGGGGGGCTGCCGGGGTGCCGCTGGGCTGGTGGGATCACTTCGCGGACGGCGCGGCCGCGTCCGGGACGGCCTGAGCGTAACGAGGCGTCTGCGGCGAATGCAACGCGTCGATGCGCACCGTGTCGAGCTGTTCGACGACGGCCGAGGCGCTCTGCTGTCTCAACGTCTCGATGATGCCGCCGGGGATGTTCATCGCGGAGGCCAGGGTCGCCTTGTCGCCGATCGCGAGGATGGTGACCGGGCGCGTCAGTGGCTGGCCGTCGACCTGCAGCTGACCCCCCGAGGACGCGAACCAGGAGCTCGCGACCACGCGAACACTGCCGTACTGCACCACCTCGGCCCCCGCGTCGCGCAGCTCCTGCAACGTGTCCAGCAGCATGGCCGAGGTGACCTTCTGGCTCGGGTCCGAGATCGTCATCCGGATCCCGGGGCCCTGTGCGGGAGCGGTCCCGGACAGGATCCGCAGTGCGTCGAGCCGTTTCTGCGCCTGGTCGATCGCCGCCTGGCTGTTGCCTGCTCCGTTGGCGAGGGCGTCGCGCTGCGACTGCAGCGCGCGCGCCTGCTGGTCGAGGCGGGCCGAGCGCTGGCTGACGTCGTCGAGCACGCGTACCAGGTCGTCCTGTCGCATGTTCTCCAACCCCGAGTCCTGGGTCTGCTGGACCTGCGTTGCGATGGCAAAGCCGAGCAGGAGCGCGAGGACGGCCCCAAGGAGCTGCGCACGGGTGAGCCGAGGCGCGCCCACCCGGCGCAGGCGACGCCACGAGGACTCCGGAGATGGCTCGCTGCCGTCGGGCGTGTCCGGGTCCCGGTAAGCGTGGGGCTCTTCTGTACTCATCTCAGCTCACGTCGTGTCAGGTCGCGGTGGCTCACGGGTCAGGCCTTGAACAGATGGCGACGGATCGAGGCCACGTTGGAGAAGATCCGGATCCCGAGGACGACCACCACACCCGTCGACAGCTGGGTCCCGACACCGAGCTGGTCGCCGAGGAAGACGATGAACGCGGCGACGACCACGTTGGACAGGAACGAGACGACGAAGACCCGGTCGACGAAGATGCCGTCGAGCACCGCGCGGACTCCGCCGAAGACGGCGTCCAGTGCGGCGATGACGGCGATCGGCAGGTAGGGCTGCAGCCACAGAGGCACCGCGGGGTGCAGGAGCAGACCCACGACGATGCCGACAAGGAGTCCGATGGCGGGGATCATGGGGTGGCTTTCGTGGTGGGGGTCGCGCTCGTCGAGGGTGTACCGGAGCGCTCGGTCTGCGCGTAGGTGAGCTGCAGGCTGGAGCTGCGAGGTACGTCGACTCGGCCACTGGTGTCGATGGTCGACGGGATCTGGAAGTTGTCCGAGAGGGACTTCAGGTATGCCCCGGACGCTGTTGCGGCGAACTTCGCCTGCAGGTCGCGGCCGTCGCCGATCGCCGTGACGACATAGGGCGGGTTGAGCGGTCGGTAGTCGACGAGGATCGCCTGGCCCGCGAACCGGATCGCCGAGCGGGTGGTCAACCGCTGGCCGTTGATCGACATCGCTTCGGCCCCGGCCTGCCAGAGCCCGTTGCACAGCACCTGCAGGTCCGCGGAGGAGACCCGTCCGGTGACCTCGCCCTGGCGGTCGCGGGGATCGACGCCGGTAGCGGCCTTGGCTTCCGCCGAGTCGTCGACGGTCAGGACCAGGCCCGGCCCGACCGCGCCGACCGCTCCCGTCACGAGCTCGAGCCGGTCCAGCTCCTGGGACAGCTGCGAGGTCTGCCCGCCCAGGGCTGCCGACTGGTATGCCTGGATCTCGCCTCCCAGTGCATCGACCCGAGCGGACGCCTCGTCCCCGAGTGCCTGCTTGCCGTGGATCTGGTCGATCAGCGCCTCCTTCTCTCGTGACGCGGTCGTGCCACTCGGGCGCAGGACGAGGGCAGCGGCCACCAGCATGAACCCGATGAGGACCGCCGAGATGACGACCAGGGGCTTTCGCGTTCCGGTGCTGCGGGGCAGGCCGGCCTTCTCGCGCCGGTCGGAGGCGGCCCGGTAGGACGGGTCGAGGGGTCGGTCGACGACCTGCCGGATCAAGGACATCGAGGCGTCCACCGGCCCTGGCGAGGAGCCGGGCCGGCGGACTGGCTGAGGGCTGGTCACGGGTACACCTGTGCCACGAACTGCCCCCGCGCGGTCTCGTCGGTCATGGCGCGCGCCGCTGGCGGCGAAGGATCGGGACGGCCTGGAGGGCATACAGACCGGCGGCGAGCCAGTAGAGCCCTGTTCCCCACCAGGCGAAGGCCCAGCCCACGGGGCGGGCGATCGTGCCGACCCAGCCGTCCACATCGGCCAGCAACAGCACCGGGAACGCATACAGGAGGTTGAAGGTCGCGGCCTTGCCCACGAAGTGGACCGGAAGGCCGGTTTGACCCACCCGCTTGAGCAACAGGATGAGGATGGCCATGAAGGCGTCGCGCGCGAGCAGGAGGATGAGGAACCAGAGGGGGATCACATCGCGCAAGGCGAGGGCGACGATCGTGGTCAGCACGTAGAGCCGGTCGGCCAGCGGGTCCAGCAGCTGGCCGACCCGCGACACCATCGCGAACCGGCGGGCGATCTTGCCGTCGAGGTAGTCGGTCAGACCGGACAGCGCCAGAACGACGAAGGACCAGAACAGCTGGTCGCTGAAGAGCAGCCAGAGGAAGACCGGCACCCCGACGAGACGCAGCGCCGAGAGCGCGTTGGGGATGGTCAGCACCCGAGAGCTGACCTCGGGCGGTCCCCCCGTCCCCTCCTGCGTCACCCGGGAATGCTAACGGCGGCAGGAGGGAGAGCTCACCGACGCCGGAACCGCCGGTCGAACCCCCAGCCCCCGCCGCCCAGGCCGATCAGCGCGATGCCGACGGCGGCGAGCAGCAGCTCGAGCTCTCCGGCGAAGCCGGGCTGGCCGGCAGTGAAGACGTTGCCGGACTTCCACCTGACGTAGACGAGCGCACCGACCGAGATGAGGACGATCCCGATGGCGGCGATACGGATCGCGATGCCCAACACCAGCGCGACCGCGATCGCGAGCTCGGCGATCCCGGTGACCAAGGCCAATGTGTCGGGGTACGGCACCCCGACCTGGGTGAACTGCTGGCGGGTGATGTCGAGGTGCTGCAGCTTCTGCAGGCCGCGGATCCCGAAGATCGCAGCGGTGACCAGCCGCAGCACGAACAGCCCGACGGCACCGTCGAAGCGGTCGACGACGTGCCGCTTGCGGGCCGGCCGGTCGTCCAGTCCCTCGAAGCCGTCGCTCTCGTCGCTTCCGCCGGTACCAGCAGTGCTCATACTCGCAAGGCCGGCCGTGCCCTCCGGGCCGGTGGGGCGGGTCGATGCGCCGGCCGGCATCTCGGGCCGACCGTAGGAGCTCTCGCGCTGGGCCGGGAACGCGGTTGTCGGCTCGCCGGAACGCTCAGGTGTCGTGCTCATCTGGTGCCTCCCGTGGGACGAGGTGCGTCGGGACCACTGTGCCGCAGGAAGCCGGTCGATCTCGGGAGGTGCGCGGCGTGCCGTGCGCTCCGCTCACAGCTCGGCCAGGACCAGGTCGGCGGCCCGCTCGCCGATGACGATGCTCGGGGCGTTCGTGTGGCCCCGGATAATGGTGGGCATGACCGACGCGTCGGCCACTCGCAGGCCACTGACCCCACGAACCCGAAGCTGCGGATCGACCACGGACGCCACGTCGCTGCCCATCCGAGCGGTGCCGACCGGGTGGTAGAGGGTGTGCGCGTACTCCTCGACGATCCGTTCGGCGCGCTCGTCGGGGTCGAGCCGCTCACCGCCCTCCGGGAGCACGTAGGTGCCGTCGGTGATCGCCGTCATCGCCGGCGTGTCGAGGATCTGCTGGCAAAGTCGCAAGCCCGCCAGCAGAACCCGGCGATCCGCCCCGTCCGGGTCCGAGAGATAGAGGGGGTCGATGACGGCCGGGTCCATCGGGTCGACCGACCCGAGCGTGACCGTGCCGGTGCTGCGTGGCTGCAGCAGGATCGCCCCCACCGTCACTCCGTGCCGCGGCGGGGGGACCAGCCCCTCCCCCACGTAGGCGACCGGGGCGAAGAGCAGCTCGAGGTCGGGTTCGGTGACGTCGATGCTGCTTCGCACGAACCCGTATGCCTCGGCAACGTTCGAGGTCAACATCCCCGTGCGGCGGGTGAGGTAGCTGACGAGCTGGCTGGGTCTCGTCGCGTCCTTCAGACTCCCTGCGTCGACCCCGACAATGTGGCCGGCGATGAGGTGGTCCGCCAGGTTCAGCCCGACCTCGGGCGCGTCGACCACCACGTCGATGCCGTGCCGGCGCAGGTCGTCACCCGGCCCGATGCCCGAGAGCATCAACAGGTGGGGGGTGTTCACCGCTCCCCCACTCAGGACGACCTCGCCACGGGCGGTCGCCGTGCGCGTCACGCCGTCGTGCCGGTACTCGACGCCCACCGCGCAACCGCCCTCGATGACGACCTTGGTGACGTGCGCCCCGGTTCGGACGGTGAGGTTGGGACGTCTCCTCGCCGGCGCCAGGTACGCCGTGGCGGTGCTAGCGCGAGCCCCGCGGTGCTGGCTGACCATCGTCTGGGTAAACCCTTGCGGCGCCAGCGAGTTGGCGCCCTCGACGACATACCCGGCTTGTTGCACCGCACGCAGGAAGGTGGCCGTGTGCGGACGGGGGGCCCGCTGGGGCTCGACGCTGACCGGGCCCGAGGTGCCGTGGTCGGAGTCGCTGCTACCCACGGTGCGCTCGACTCGGATGAACAACGGCCGCAACGCATCCCAGGACCACGTTGGTCCTGCACGTTGCGCCCAGCCGTCGTAGTCGGCGGCAAAACCGCGCACCCACATCATCGCGTTCAGACTGGAGGAACCGCCGAGGACCTTGCCCCGCGGCCAGTAGACGCGGCGCCCGTCGAGGTGCTCCTGGGGCGTCGTCCAGTAGTCCCAGTCGGCGTCCGAGCGGAACAGCTGCGAGAAGGCGGCCGGAATGTGGATTCGCCTGTCGGTGTCGGCTCCTCCGGCCTCCAGGAGCAAGACCGAGAGGCGGCCGGACTCGCTCAGTCGTGCGGCGAGAGCGGCTCCGGCAGAACCGGACCCGACGACGACGACGTCGCACGCCTCGTCACCAACCGGCTCTGAGCGCCGCCTCGACATCGCCGTCATGGCACTCCTTCGTGTCGTGATTCTCTAACGCTAGCGGCACCTTGGTCTCACGTGCCGCGGGTGGGCCGGTGAGACGGAGGTGCGAGATGTCGACTCGGTTCGCGATCTTGGTGCTGAGCCTGCACGTGATCTGGAGTATCACTGCCCCGGTGGCCGTCCCCGAAGCAGCGTTCCCCGGTCATGGTCAGGTGCGGCCTCGGCCATGGTTCGGCGGCGCGCACCACATCGTGTTCTCCCTGGTATGCGTTGCCATGGGTCTGGCGATCCGCGCCGGGCACGTTGGCCGAGACGACCTTCCGTGCCTCCACGGCGCCCTCGGGCTGGCCGCGCCGGTCGCGACCGCACGATCGGAGTGTCCGGGGTGACCACCTAGCGGGCCATGAGCCGCTCGAACACCCCGACCTCAATCCCTGTCCAGCGCGCCCCGACCCCCTCGAAGGCGCCCAGGACGGAGGCCACATCCCAGTCCTGTTCGACATGCACCTCGAAAGGATTGTTCTCGATCTCGTCCTGGGGATAGTGGACGATGGGCATAGAGAGGTAGACCGCCCGCTGTGCGGCGTCGGCAGCCCGGGCCCAGACGGCCACTGCCTCCGCTCGCGTCATGTGTTCGAGTACGTCGCCGAGGATCACGATGTCCACGTCGGGCAGCACCGTGGTTCGGACGTCGCCGATCACCACCTCGGTGTAGTGGGACGCCAGCGAGTACGTCGCCACGTAGGGTTCCCAGACTTCGAGGCCGATGATCCTACGGACGTCCGGCCCCTGCAGCAGCTTGGCGTAGGTGCCCACACCGGGGCCGACGTCGAGGACGACCAGCGGACCGTGCCGCTCGGCCAGCTCGTGGACGCGCGCCTTGATCCAGTCCTTGCCCTCGATCGAGCTCATCGGCATCTCGTCAGTATCCGGGCAACCTTCACCGGAGGTGATCTCGAACCGCAGCCACTGAGCCGCCGCCAGTGAGACCGACCGGCGGGCCAGTACGCGTGACGACGGTCCGTCTGCGACCTGGTTCAGGTCTTGTCGCGGCTAGCGCTTGTGCCGGATGGGCCTGTCCCGGTTAGCATCCCGGCCTCGTTTGTGGCCTTGTGGTGGGGATGTTCACGGGTTGAGGTAGCGGGTGATAGCCGGTGTGACGAGTTCAACGAGCTCGTCTTCACTGGCGGATGCAAGTGGTTCGATGCCGATGATGGTCGAGCCGAGCATCAGTCCGATCAGGTGCATGATGGCGGTCGCGGTTCGTAGCTTGGACACGCCGAGCGCGCCGGATATTCGGTCCAGCAGCACGTCTTCAGCGAGTTCGCGGATCGAGGCGGCACCGTGCTCGGTGCTGACCGCGTTACGCACGACTGCCTGCAGCTGCTGCCCGGTCACTGGGTCGCGCCACGCCCGGATGAAGGCGCGCACGAACCGTGGTGCGAACTGGTCGCGGGGGCCGGCGGCGAGCAGTGAGGTAACCACGTCGACGGGGTTCAGCGGGAAGCGGAGTGCGGCGACGAAGAGCTGCTCCTTCGTGCCGAAGTGGTGGTGGACCAGGGCCGCGTTGACGCCAGCCAGGTCCGCCACGGCCCGGATCGTGGTGCCCTGGTAGCCGCGCTGGGCGAACAGCGCCCGAGCGGCGTCGAGGATCTGTTCCGGCGTGGTGGTCGGTCCAGGGCGGCGACCGGCTTGGGCCAACACATCACCCCCTCTGTCGCCTTGACAGGTAAAGAACACCTTCCTACATTTAACCATGTGATTAATTCAGCGGTGGTCTGTGAGTCGCTGACGATCGTGCGGGGCGGGAGGACGGTCCTCGACCGCATCGACGTTGAGATCCGCGCGGCCGCAGTTACGGGCCTGCTCGGTCCGAGCGGATGCGGCAAGACGACGCTGATGCGCGCGATCATCGGCACCCAACGCGTCACATCCGGGACGGTGACGGTGCTGGGCCGCCCGGCCGGCGTTGCGCAGTTGCGTCACGAGATCGGGTACGCCTCTCAGCAAGCCTCGGTGTACGACGACCTGACGGTGGCGCAGAACATCCGTTACTTCGCCAGCGCTGTGGGCGCACCGGCGCGGGACCGCGAGCGGGTGATCGACCAGGTCGGCCTGCGCCCCTACACCGACCAGCTCACCGGCCGACTGTCCGGCGGGCAACGCTCGCGCGTGAGCTTGGCCGTCGCGATGCTCGGTTCGCCCCGCCTGCTCGTCCTCGACGAGCCCACCGTCGGGCTGGACCCGCTGCTGCGTGAGGACCTCTGGTCGCTGTTCGGGGAACTCGCGAAGGCAGGGCTGACACTGCTGGTGTCCAGTCATGTCATGGACGAGGCTGAGCGCTGCGACACGCTGCTGCTGATGCGCGAGGCACGAGTGCTCACCCAGGCCTCGCCCGGCGCGCTCATGCAGCGCACCGGCACACATACCATGGACGCCGCGTTCCTGCGCCTGGTGACCGAAGCCGAGCAGGCCTCGGCGTGAACCCCACGGTCGTCCTCGCCACCGCGACACGAGTGCTGACGCAGCTCCGGCACGACCCCCGCACGATCGCACTCATGGTGGTTGTCCCGTCACTGCTCATGACGATGCTGCGCTACGTGTTCAACTCGGCGACCGTCTTCAGTCTCAGCGCCCCCGCGCTTCTCGGCTTCTTCCCGTTCCTGTTGATGTTCCTGGTCACCTCGATCACGATGCTGCGCGAACGCTCCTCCGGGACGCTGGAACGGCTGCTCACCACACCGATGAGCAAACTCGACCTACTCGTCGGCTACGCACTCGCGTTCTCACTGGTCGCGTTGGCTCAGGTCGTCCTCGCCGTTGCTGTCTCGATCTGGCTCGGGCTCACCTTGACCGGGGCCATCTGGGCGCTCGTGCTCGTGGCGCTCCTCGGCGCTTTGCTGGGCGTCGCCCTCGGCCTGTTCGCCAGCGCCTTCGCCCGCACGGAGTTCCAGGCGGTGCAGTTCATGCCGATCATCGTGCTGCCACAGCTACTGGTGTGCGGGCTGTTCCAGCCCCGCGCAGACATGGCCCAGCTCCTGCGCTGGTTCTCCAACGCCATGCCGCTGTCCTACGCCGTCGAAGCACTCCACCAGGTAGCCACGTCGCCCTCGCTGAATGACCAATACCTACGCGGCCTGCTCGTATTGACCGGCAGCACACTGCTCGCCCTTACCTGCGCGGCCGCCACCCTCCAGCGGCGCACCGCCTGACACGTCAGGCTTGCCTCCGAGAAGGCGTGGACCGCGTCGTACCCGTGCGGGGATGTTCCGGGCCGCCGGTGGCCTCGGGGGCGGTCGGGATGGGAGTCTTGGTGGGGGTGGTCGAAGATGCGCATTCTGGTGCTTGGTGCCGGGGTCATCGGCAGTGTGTACGCGGGCGGGCTGCTCGGTGCCGGACATGACGTGGTCCTGCTCGCGCGCGGGCGTCGTCTTGTCGATCTGCGCGAGTCCGGGCTGATCCTGCACCGGGCGGACACCAACGACCAGACGACGCGACCGGTCGAGGCGGTGCCCGACCTCGCCGGACAGGACGCCTTCGACCTGGTACTCGTGCCCGTCAGGTCCGAGCAACTCGCTGGCGTGCTCCCGGTCTTGGGTGAGATGTCCGACGGGTCCACGATCGTCTTCTTCGGCAACTACTCCGGGCGTCAGGCCGAGCTGACAGAGGCGCTCGGCAGTCGGGTCGTATGGGGGTTCCCGGCCGTGGGCGGGGTCCGTGACGGACCGGTCGTCAGGTACGTGCCGATAAGCCAACAGCGCACCATGCTGGGCGAGCCGGACGGTCAGACCACCCCCCGCATCCGACAGTTCGCGGCCGCCCTGACTGGGGCCGGGTTCGCCACCTCGATCTCGACCCGGATGGACGCGTGGCTGCTGGGGCACGCCGCGTTCATCGCCCCCATCGGCTGCGCCCTCCAGCTGGCGGACACCGATCCCGGGAAACTGGCGCGCGACCGTGCCCTGCTCAAGCTGATGGTGCGAGCCACCAGGCAGGGCTTCCGGGCCCTGGCAGGGGCCGACCAAGTCGAGATCCCCACCAACCTGCGGGCCCTGTACCTGGGCCTGCCCACGGCGTTCGCGATCGTCTACTGGAAGCGGGTGCTGGCCGGGCCCCGCGGCGAGCTCTGGTTCGCCGCGCACACCCGAGCCGCCCCTGAAGAGATGGCAGAACTGGCCAAGACCCTCGACACCGCGGTGCGCCGAACCGAGCGACCGGCACCCGACCTGCTGCACCTCATCGAGACCGCGCGGACCAGCCAACTTTGACACCCCGGGTCGAGACACTCACGGGCATGAGCAGCTTGCCCCTGGATACGAAGGAGACTTCCAAGCCGGGCGAGGCTGAGCGGGCCGCTGTGCGCGAGCCGGTCCAGGCCACCTGGGCCGTGGGGAGGATTGGGACCGTTCCTGCTGTGTTCCGCGGATGCGGTGGTCCTCGGGTCGGCGTGGTCGTGGCCGGCCTCGTCCTGCTCACGTGGGCTGTCCCGGTCGTGGCCAGCGTGTCCGTCGTGACCGCTGGAACATGACAGGCTGAGCCCATGGACTACGAGATCGTCCTCCACCTGCGAGAACCCGACCCGGTTATGCGAATCCCCCTGCCCGGTCTGTCCGCGCACCTCGCCGAGGTCGATCGCGAATCGCTGCTGCATCAGATTGAGGAGGCCAGACTTGCCGAAGCCCCGCTCATGCCCATCCAGACCCCGAGCGGTCATCCCTGCGTGCCCCTGGCCGTAGACCCACACCTGGTCACTGAGATAGACCTCGTAGAACTACCCACAGACGAGGCCCGCGACTAAGCCCGACTAAGCCGGTGACCTCGGTCGGCGGCGCGTCGCGGCCGGTCGCGCTGAGCGAAAACAACTCCACACAAGAAGGAACAGACATGACGCTCGCAGACGTTGGCCCACGACCGACCTCGTTCGACATAGAGGCCGCCACCACCGAGAACACCAACTATCGAACCGTGGCGTGGAGCGGCACCCACCTGCAACTCACCCTCATGTCCATCCCCGTCGGAGAGTCAATCGGGTTGGAGATGCACGGCGACACCGATCAGTTCCTCCGCCTCGACGCTGGCCGGGGCAAGGCACAAATGGGTCCGGAGAAGGACAAGCTGACCATCGAGCAGGACGTCAGTGACGGATGGTGCGTTCTTGTCCCCGCCGGGACGTGGCACGACATCACCAACACAGGTGATCAGCCGATGCGGCTGTACGCCGTCTACGCACCCGTCCACCACGCCTCCGGCAAGATCCAACCCACCGCTTACGACGCCGAAAGCGACGAAGCGGCTGGAACGGACATCCCGCCAGCCTGGGCAGTCGAACCGCTGGGCACACGCGCTGACCAGCACGCCAAGTGAAGTGACCCTGTAGGGGTGGTTCCGGGCTTGGCATGCACCTGCCGCCGGTGGCTGACCGCGAACCCCTGTGCGTCAGGGCCCATCGAACGACTCCATACGAAGACCCCTCCGACCACCCTGCTCCCAGGGGCAGCCCTCGCGGCTACGGTAGACGACCAGCCTCGACGAGACCCCGGTCATCGAAGAGCTGCCGGTGGACGGTCACGAGATGTGCCCGGTGCTGGCATCACCGATCGGGGGAGGTGTGGTGTGCAGGGTCAGGATGAGGTTGGACCAGTGCTCGAGGTGGG
>NZ_JBDTKA010000064.1:0-4298 GCF_039935575.1 Lapillicoccus sp. | reverse complement strand
ACAGCAGCCCTCGCAACTCGTATGAATGTGGGCTCGACCTGGGCTTGCGCTCTCTGGTACTGGAGTTTGAGACGAGGCGACCTCTGACGGCGACGAAAGTGCCGTCATCCACCAGGGCATCATGCGTGCGATGTTCTGGCCGGACCCACTCTTCCTCTGGCCGCCAGCGCAGCCGGGTTCGGTTTCCTGCCGCCACATCTTCAGGATCGACCAGCTCCTCGACCTTGCGCTGCTTGGCCCAGACTCGCCGGCCGGTGTACGACTCTTTGAGGAGGATCGCGCGGACGGCCGAGAATGCCCATCCACGAGGATCGCGGTGAGGATTTCGTCGACGGTCATGTGCGCTGGGCGATGGAACGGCGTCATCAGTCAGTCGTTGTGCGATGGTTCGCACACCCACTCCCGCCAGGTACATCTCAAAGATCCGCCGTACCACGGGTGCCGTGTCCTCGTCAGGTACGAGTCTGTGCGCACGCTGACCCGCGGCGGCCTTTCCCGGATTGGGATGCGGGCCCGCATCCACTAGGCGGTAGCCATAAGGCGGTCGACCGCCCATGAAGCGGTCGGTGCGTGAGGCAAGATCTCTCATCGCGGCGCGGGTACGTATTTGTATCCGGCTGCGCTCGCCCTTGGACATGCCCCCAAAGAGTGTCATGACGAGGTCGTGCGCTTCGGACCCAGGGTCGATGGCACCCCCTACCTCCGGAACCCAGAGCTGCACGCCGTAGTGCGTGAAGACGGGAAAGGTCAGGCTGAACTGGTTGCCGTAGAACGCGCGCTGAGGTTCCCCAATGGCAACGCCATCGAAGCCTCGGTCGGGGTTTGGAAGCTCGGCGAGAAGTCGAGCTGCCTCAGGTCGCCTCTTCCACGGGATCGACCTTGACGTGCCCAGGTCGAAGAACTCCTGGACGATATTCATCCCGACGGGCTCGACCAATTGCCTGGCCCGGCTCAACTGCCACCCGCAGGAGGCTTCCGGGTCCTGCTGGTCCTCGGTAGACACCCTGCCGTAAAAAGCAACTCGCTTCACGCCGCCTCCGTCTTGGCTCCCTTCGCCGCCGCCACGACAAGCTGTGCGAGAAGGGCCAGTGTGGCATCAGGGAGCGCGTACTCCGAGGTTACGGCGATTTCGAGGCCCGGCGAGAGACCGGAGCAACCGAAGTCGCACGGCGCTGCGCCGGCCTGAGGTGGTACGCGACCTAGGTGGTCGGAGGAGAGAGTCGCATGCTCGGAGGTGTCAGTCATGCCCCTCTAAGCACAGGACCTCCCTCTTACTGGACTCGCTCCTGCTGGCAGGTTGCTGCCAATGCGCGCCACGCTGTGATTCAGACCCAGTATCGCCCACCAATTTCCACCCCATCTGACCTGCGAATATGTGAGCCGCAGCCAGCCGCGTGGGGCAGGCGTGGGGAAGCCGTGCCGACTGGGATGGGTAAGAAGACGCGCACCCGCACGTCTAAACGCGGTGCACAGCTGCTTCACCTCAACCCTTAGGAGCCGCGGGGAGACCATGCCGTCGGCGACGACGCGTTTCCGCATGAGGGCCGGCGGTACTGCAATGTCCGACGGTGGTCGACCTGGCTAGGCATAAGAGGGCTCGGCTCGAGCTGGCTGGGAGGCGCCGCTTCGAGCAGAGTTCACTGCCGAGAAGAACAGCGCCCGAGTCAGGCGCTGCTCAGTCTCAGTGTCTCGATGTAGGTGCGTACGTCCTCGAGGGTGTACCGCAGATACCGGCCGACCCGGAACGCCCGTGGGCCCAGTGGTGTGTTGGCCGTTGACAGCGAGTGCCATCGGTACAGCGTGGCCTTCGGGATGCCAAGCAGTTGTGACACCTCCTCGACCCCAAGCAGCGGTCGGAGGTCCCAGTCGTTCGCCGACTGGGTGGCCCGGACGGACTTGCGCTGCGAGGGGCCACGTCGCGAGGGGTGTTGCATCGCTTGCCTCTTTCAAAGGGCGTGAGGAACACCCCCTTAAGCACCGACCCCCCCTCTTACTGGACATGCGATTCTCTCGCTTCTCAAAATGTGAGACGAAGGCATGTTTCAGCAGGTGGATGACGGTGGCGGGCCATCAACTCGGCGGGACAGGTGCCCTATTTGCGACCAGGTAGAGACCGCCGCCAGTTGGGCGGTCGACGTCGTGGCGGGCTGGAATGGCAAAGGCATCGTCGGAGCGGACATGGCGGTCACCTCACGCGGCGATCCAATCGATGGCCCGACCCCGCCCGCCGCTCACGCGGTCAGGTACCAGGACCGGCCCGGACGTTAGTCCCGACCGCCGACCTGTGAGACCAACTCAACGCATCCGTGACTTGCCCCTACAAGCGGCTAGGACGCATGCGGGGCGACGTCGCGGGCAGTCAGGTGCGGACCGTTTGGCTCACGATGGTTCGTTGCCGGCCAATGCCGCAGCGTCGCCGTTTTCGGTCTGTTCCTGGATGAACACGGCGGCGAGGAAGAAGGTAGGGACGGCGATGAACAGGGCCAGCGCCAGAAAGGGGGAGACGACGGCTAGGGCCGCGGTGAGCGGGAAGACGACGATGCTGACGAAGGTGCGACGCCGGGCGGTTCGGATGTACTGGATCTGTGTGGACTCGGTTAACAGATTGGGGTGGCGGGCTAGGTAGCTGTACACGGCGATGAAGCTGAGTGGGACCAGGAACCCGATCCCGGCGTAGAGCAGGCTGGCGGTGACTTGGTCGCTGCTGTCGCCGGTGCGTTGGGACGCCGAGATGACCGCAGCGGGCCAGGGAAACAGTGAGGCCACCAACAAGATGAGCAGGTTGAGACTGATCAGGGCCCCGTTGACGGTGCGGACCCGGGTGAACAAGTCGTGGTGGTTGTCCAGATGGACGACACGTTCAGGAACGCTGCGAGGTAGGCGGCGTAACTCGGCCACTGCGCGCCCAGCTGCTGGGCGAACATGCCGCGTTCAAAGTCAGTGTGCAGGTCCAGCACCAGCAGCGTCACGGCGATCGCGAGCATCCCGTCTGAGAACGCCTCAACACGAGTGCTCTCCGGCAGGCGGCGAGCCGTTCTCTCAACCATCAACATCCTTTCTGGCCGAGCAACCGACCCGGCCGGCGAACAGCTGGCCCGGGGTGCGCCACCGATACCGGCCGCACCGCAACCTGCCACATCACCGCTGGGATGACCAGACCAACAGGGTTGAACCTCGCACTGTCATTGTGCTGACTTACCGACGCCGGATCCGGTGCGCCCGGCAGGCGGCGGAAGGGGACGGCCGCACTCGCGGCGAATGCAGCGCGGCCGGCATTTCCCCTCGGTCTGCCGATGACGGGGCGATAGGGCATCATCTTGCACTCCGGCTCGACAGGCGCCACAATTGTGTCCATGTCCGTTGAGCCTCTGCGAGATGTGCGTAACCACTTCAGTGACGTCGTCGACCGCGTCGAGCACGAGCACGAGCGCGTCACCGTGACGCGCAACGGGCGGCCCGTGGCCGTGATCATCAGCCCAGCCGACTTGGAGGAGCTGGAAGAGACGCTCGCGGTCCTCAGCGATCCCCACGCGCTGGCGGACATCCGCGAAGCCGACGCGGCCTATGCCGCCGGTGACGTCGTTCGCGGCGCCGAGGCCGTGCGCGCTCTGCGGTCGTGAGCGACGGCCACTACGAGCTGGTCTTGACCCCTCCGGCGACCCGGGCTATCCGTTCCGGCCTGCCCGAGAGTGTGGCGGCGGCCGTCATCGAGTTCCTCATCGGTGCCCTCGTCGAGAATCCCCAGCGAGTCGGCAAACAGTTGCGCGGCGACCTCGCGGGCGTCTTCGCCGCGCGCCGAGGTACTTATCGAGTGCTGTACCGCATCAACGAGGTGGACCGGGAGGTCGTAGTCCTCAGGATCGAGCACAGGCGCGACGCCTACCGCGCCAGATGACCGCAATGGCCGCGAAGAGGGATGACTACTCGCGGCTGTGTGGGACGGCCGCTACGCGGCGAAAAGACGCACGGTGATGCGCGCTGCGGCCGACGAGCACCCGTGGGTCTCCACGGTTCGGTTGGGAGACTCTGGGTCTTTCCTCACCGCCCGCGGGGGGGGCGGGGGCCTCTCGACCGTGAGCTTGGAGTCGGAAAAGCGGGTGTGGCGTGGCCGCCATCCCGACCTTCATCACCACCACTTGTAGGAAGTCGTAGCTGGAGTGAACGTGGAGCCCGGAATCTGTCAAGTCAACTGAGACAGTTGGGGTCAGTTCATTTGGGGTTCGATCTGCGGCTGGTTGATCCAGGATTGGGTTGGCATCAGCGGCGGGTGTGGTCGGTGGCCGAACCGTTCGGGGTGG
>NZ_JBDTKA010000063.1:0-33341 GCF_039935575.1 Lapillicoccus sp. | reverse complement strand
GCCGACCATGACGACGTGGACGGATCCGAGGTCGTCGGCAATGACCGGCAGTCCCCAGAGGGCCACGGCGGACAGGTGCGAGACGGCATACCTGTCCAGTCGCCTCACCATCGACCGCGTGCCAAGGACGTGACGGCTGCAGGCGTCCGCGTCGGCCCATCGGGCCCCGTCGACGAAGGCTCCGGACCGCACCCTGACGAGCGCGCCCCGGGAGACCAAGGCGCGGACCTGGTGCTCGTCGACACCGGCGCACAGCAGCTCGGCCGCGCTGATGACCCCATCGTTGGCGGCTAACCGAATGCTGACCAGGTCGTTCATGTCGCCATCGTCGACCGCTCTCGATCTGATGTCTCGCGGCGGTCCCGGGGCTGTGGATGACGTGACGAGTGAGACACACCGTGTGCACAACCGAACCGCGCCAGCTCAACGGATATCCGTCGATTGCGCGCGGATCCGTTGAGCGGTCCGGCAAACGGTGGAGCAACAGCTGATCAGTGGAGCTACGACGGATCAGTGGCGCGGCCGCTCGGTCACTCCCACTCGATCGTGCCCGGCGGCTTGCTCGTGATGTCGAGCGTGACCCGGTTGACCTCGCGCACCTCGTTGGTGATGCGCGTCGAGATGCGAGCCAGCACCTCGTAGGGCACCCGGGCCCAGTCGGCGGTCATGGCGTCCTCGGAGGAGACTGGCCGGAGCACGATGGGGTGACCGTAGGTGCGCCCGTCGCCCTGCACGCCGACCGAGCGGACGTCACCCAGCAGGACCACGGGGCACTGCCAGATCTCACGGTCCAGCCCGGCCGCCGTCAGCTCGGCCCGGGCGATGGCGTCGGCTCGTCGCAGCACGTCGAGCCGCTCCGCCGTGACCTCACCGACGATGCGGATGCCGAGGCCCGGACCTGGGAACGGCTGACGCCAGACGATGGCCTCGGGGACACCCAGCTCCAGGCCGACCGCGCGCACCTCGTCTTTGAACAGCGCCCGCAACGGCTCGACGAGCCCGAACTGGAGGTCGTCCGGCAGGCCACCGACGTTGTGGTGCGACTTGATGTTTGCCGCGCCGTCGCCCCCGCCGGACTCGACGACGTCGGGGTAGAGCGTGCCCTGGACCAGCCACTTGACCGGGTGCTCGTCGTCGCCGCGATCCGCGACGACGTCGCGGGCGGCCTGCTCGAAGCAGCGGATGAACTGCGCCCCGATGACCTTGCGCTTCTCCTCCGGGTCGGTGACCCCGGCGAGCGCGTGCAGGAACTGCGCCCGGGCGTCGTAGACCACGAGGTCGACTCCGGTGGCCGTGACGAAGTCCTTCTCGACCTGCTCGGACTCGCCTTCGCGCAGCAGCCCGTGGTCGACGAAGACGCAGGTCAGCTGGTCGCCGACGGCGCGCTGGACGAGTGCGGCCGCCACGGAGGAGTCGACCCCACCGGACAGCGCACACAGGACCCGGTCGCCTCCCACCTGCGTGCGGACACCGTCGACGAGCCCGTCCACGACGTTGGCCGGCGTCCAGTCCGGCGTGATCCCGGCGCCTCGCCACAGGAAGTTCTCGAGCACCCGCTGGCCCTGCTGTGAGTGCAGCACCTCGGGGTGCCACTGCACGCCGTAGAGCCGGCGCTCGTCGTCCTCGATCGCCGCGACGGGCGCGCCCGCGGTGGAGGCGGTGACCCGCATACCGGCGGGTGCCCCGGTCACGGAGTCGCCGTGCGACATCCAGACGGACTGTTGGCCCGGCTGTCCGTCGAACAGCGTGGACGTGGTGTCGCAGACGTCAGCAGGGGTATGCCCGTACTCGCCGGTCCCGGTGTGGGCCACCGTCCCGCCGAGCGCCTGCGCCATGGCCTGGAAGCCGTAACACATGCCGAACACCGGGACCCCGGCGGCGAGCAGGTCGGGGTCGAGGGCCGGCGCGCCGTCCGCATACACGCTGGACGGCCCGCCCGAGAGGATCACGGCCGCCGGGTCACGCGCGAGCAGGTCGGCCACCGACGTCGTGTGGGGGACGACCTCGCTGTAGACGCGGGCCTCCCGCACCCGGCGGGCGATCAGCTGGGCGTACTGGGCGCCGTAGTCGACGACGAGGACAGGCCTCGCCTGCAGGTCCGACGAGTCGAGCCGGGTGGGCGCCTGGCCGGGGGCGTCGGTCACGGCTGCAGGGTATCGGCCCGCGCGAGCAGCTCCCGTGTCGAGCGCGTGACGCGGCGCTCGGCGATGAACGGCAGCACCGGCACGAACCCGGTGAGCATGTTGCCGACCATCCGGATGAGCGGCCACCGCGAGGCGAACCCGAGGTTCGCGATCGAGGCGACGTAAAAGATGTAGATGAACCCGTGGATAGGGCTCCACACCGCCGACGCACCGCCCTTGCCGAACCCGCGGTTGATGACGATGATCGCGATGAGGATGAACAGCGCGATGCCCGCGACGATCGCCATCACCTGGTAGAACCGGAGAGCGCTGCGGACGCGGTCCGGCCGGATCGTCGCGGCCGTCGGCTGAGCCGCGGCATCGGAGGCGGACGGGCTGTCGGGGGTGGTCACGAGGTGGGGGCTCCTGCGGTTCGTTCGTCGGTGGTGTCGCGGACGCGCGAGGGCTGCCGACCGAGGAGGAACCGGTCGCGCAGATGGTCCTCCCGCACCATCCTCCACCACATCCAGGCGGCGAATACGCCGAAGACCCACCACTGCACCGCGTAGGCCGCGTTCCGCAAAGTGAGCCCGGACGGCACGGGTGGTGGCGGCACCCGCTGCACGCCCGCGGCGGCTCCGGTGAGGTCCGGGCTCTCGGCCTGCGCGAAGACGAACGCGTTGTAGATGGACCCTGGCCAGGCGTTCACCAGGTGCGCAAGGTCCAGGGACGGCAGCTGACCGGCGGGCAGGCCGGCGGAGGCCGAGATCGGCGACTCCCCCGGGGCCAGGGTCCCGGTGACAGTCACGTCGCCCGTTCCCGTCGGCGCAGGTCCGGTCGGACCGGCGCTGAGGTCGCGCACGAACCCGCGCAGGACCGCCAGCCGCGCCCCGGAGTCGGCGACCACGAGGGGCGTGACCACCCACCAGCCGGAGACGTCGCCGAGCCGCCGGTTCGCGACGAGTACCTGCCCGGACGCGTCGTAGTGCCCGGTCGCCGTGACCGGCCGACCGGACGCCGTCGCGGGGAACTCGTCGTGCGGGGCGAGCAGCTGCGAGACCGGTACGACGGGTTGCGCCGCCGCTGTGTCGACCGCCGTCTGCAGCGCGTCGTCGCGGGCGACGCTGAGCTGCCAGAGCCCGAGCACCGTGAAGGCGACGAGGAGCGCGAGGAGCAGCGCAAGCAGACCCAGCCACCGGGGCTTGAGCATGGTCTGCAGCACACCACCAGGCTAAGCGAGGATGACGCAGCCGGCCGCCGCGTGACCACCGAGCGCTGTGGCACTCTGTCCGTCGTGACGACGCCCCATCGACACCCGACCGAGCCTCTCCGAGTCACCCGCGGGCTCCGGAGAACCGGCCCGGCGCGGGTCGCGCTGGCTGCGACGGGGCTCCTGCTCGGTTCGATGCTGCTCGGCGGGTGCGGAAGCTCGACACCTGCGGCGCCGCGTACCACGACGATCACCGTCACCCCGACACCGAGTGCGAGCTCGGCGACCGCCACGCCCACCTCGACGACGTCCACCACCGCAGCAGTTTCCCCGCCGACGACGTTCGCCGAGGCGACGGCACGGCTCGCGACCGGCACGGTCGACGCGGCCGCCGGCAACGCGTTCACCAGCCCGAGCGGCAACATCTTCTGCACCGTCAGCAACGCGGGTGGCACGCCCGTGGGCTGCGAGCTGAAGGGGGGCCGCATCGCCCAGGCCACGGCCGGTAGCTGCCCCACCGGGGGCCCGCAGGACATCGGACGGATCGAGTTCCTCTCCAACGGGCCGACCCCGATCTGCAACTCCGACTCGATCATCCAGGTCAACGTCCCCGCCCTCAAGTATGGCTCGATCGGAGCGGTCGGCGGCTCGCCGATCCGCTGCCTGAGCGAGACGATCGGGATGACCTGCGTCGACACCGCCACGCAGCACGGGTTCTTCATCGCGAGGAACACGTACACGGTGTTCTGAGCCCGCCCTGGGTTGTCCCGAGCCGGCTGCCGGGCCGTCTCCGGGCTCCGCGCGGCCGGCGAAAACCGGTGTCGGGCTGTCCTTGCAGACGCGTACCGTGGATCATCGTGCGCCTTCCCTACGAGCATCCCGGCACCCCGGACCTGCGCAGCCCGTTGCACCTGCTGGGCTGGGTGGCACGGGGACAGTGGCGCACCCTGCTCGTGGCAACCGCCTTCGGCGTGACGTGGATGGGCACCCAGGCCCTCTTCCCCGCCGCGATCAGCCGCGCCATCGACCAGGGGATCGTCGCCCACGACAGCGGCCGGCTCTGGTACTGGTCCGGCGTCCTCGTGGCGCTCGGTCTCATCAGCGCCGCAGCAGGAACGCTCCGGCACCGCTATGCCGTCATCAACTGGCTGAGCGCCACGTTCCGGGCCATCCAGCTGATCGGCTGGCACAGCGCCGGTGTGGGTGAGGCGCTGCCACGCAACACCCCGACCGGTGACGTCGTCGCGGTGGTCGCCTCCGACGCGATGCGGCTCGGCGGGCTCTACGACGTGTTCGCTCGGATGGTCGGAGCGATCTTCAGCTACGTCCTCGTGGCGGTCATCCTGCTGCAGACCTCCCGCGCCCTCGGCCTGGTCGTCCTGGTCGGCGTCCCGGTCCTGGTCGCCCTGCTCGGCTTCGTCGTGCGCCCGCTGCAGAAGCGTCAGGCGCACCAGCGCGAGGAGTCGGGTCGGCTCATCGGCCTCGGCGCCGACACCGTCGCGGGGCTGCGCGTGCTGCGCGGGATCGGCGGCGAGCACACGTTCCTGCGCCGGTATGCCGGTCAGTCCCAGGAAGTGCGCCGGGTCGGCTACCACGTCGCCGGCGTACAGGCTGCCCTCGACGCCTCGCAGGTGCTGCTCCCGGGCGTCTTCGTGCTCATCGTCACCTGGCTCGGTGCCCGGTACGCCCTCCAGGGCGACATCACGGTCGGCGAGCTCGTGGCGTTCTACGGGTACTCCGCGTTCCTCGTGATGCCGTTGCGCACCGCAACCGAGTTCGTCGACCGGTTCACCCGGGCCTATATCGGCGCCCGCAAGATCATCGCCGTGCTGGTCGTCGAGCCCGACCACCGCGACCAACCGGACACCTCACGCCACGCGGCCGACCCCCCGGCGGGCGCCACCCTCGTCGACGAGCGCAGCGGGGTGAGCATCGAACCCGGGTTGCTGACCGCCATCGTCTCCGCGCGGCCCGAGGAGACGGCTGCCCTGGCCGACCGCCTCGGCCGGTTCGGCACCGACGTCGCGGGGGTCCGTCTCGGTGAGACGTCACTCACGGACCTGCCGCTCGACACGGTCCGCGAACGCGTCGTCGTGAGCGAGACGGACCCTCGGCTGTTCACGGGGACGTTGCGGGACGAGCTGGACCCGCGGGGCCAGCACTCGGACGCGCAGATCCTCGAAGCCCTCGAGGTCGCGAGCGGCGAGGACCTGCTCGAGGCGCTCGCCGACGGGCTGGACAGCGAGGTCGAGGAGCGCGGGCGCTCGTTCTCCGGGGGGCAGCGGCAGCGGCTCGCGCTCACCCGGGCACTACTCATCCGGGCCGACACGCTCGTCCTGGTCGAACCGACCTGCGCGGTCGACGCCCACACCGAGGCACGGGTCGCCGCGCGGCTGGCCACTGCGCGGCGCGGGTCGACCACCGCGGTGATGAGCGCCAGCCCGCTCGTGCTCGACCAGGCCGACCGGGTGCTCTTCCTGCGCGACGGCATCCTCGTCGCGAGCGGGACCCACCACGAGCTGATGCAGAGCCAGCCGGCATACCGGGCGGTCGTCGTCCGCGGAGAGGAGGACTGAGATGGCGTTCCTCAGCACACCGCCGACGCGTACGACGTTGCCCGTGGCCGAGATGTCCGAGGTCAAGACGCATACGGCCGGCATGCTGCGCCGCCATCGGCGCGCGTTCGTCACCGTCGTGGTCCTGCACGGGTTTGCGGCCCTCGCCGGCTTGGCGGCACCGCGGATCGTTGGCGAGCTCGTCGACGACCTCACGAACGGGACGACCTTCGATGCCATCAACCGCCTCGCCGTCATCCTCGCGGTGGCCGCCGTCGTGCAGACCGTCCTCACCTGGACCGCACACCGCGCCTCGTTCCGGATGGGCGAGGACCTGTTTGCCGAGCTGCGCGAGCAGTTCATGGACCGCGTCGTCTCCCTCCCCCTGTCGACCGTCGAGCGGGCCGGCACGGGCGACCTGGTCTCGCGGACCACCAACGACGTCGAGGCCCTGTCGCACGTGGCGCGCTACGGCATCCCCGCGATCTTCGTGGCGGTCGTCACCGTGACCATCACCGCCGTGGCGGCGCTGCTCACGAGCTGGCTCGTGGCGCTGCCGCTCTTCATCGGGGTGCCGCTGCTCGTCTTCTCCACCCGTTGGTACCTGCGGTACGCCCCGGACGGCTACCTGCGCGAACGCGCCACCTATGCGGTCATGAACGGCGTGGTCACCGAGACGGTCGACGGGGCGCGCACCGTTGACGCGCTTCGGCTCGGGCACCGCCGTCGGGCTCGGATCGACAAGGCGCTCGCCGACGCCTACGACGCGGAGATGTACACCTTGCGGCTGCGGATGTGGTGGTTCCCGCAGGTCGAGGTGGCTTATCTGATCCCCGTGGCCGCCACCCTGCTCTGGGGCGGTTACCTCGTCTTCGGCGGCCGGGCCAGCATCGGCGAGGTCACCACCGTCGCCCTCTACGTCCAGGCCCTGGCGGCACCCCTCGACGAGCTGCTCATGTGGCTCGACGAGATCCAGGTCGGCGCGACCTCGCTCGCCCGCGTCATCGGCATCGCAGACGTCCCGCCCGACCGCGAGGCGACCGGCGAAGCGCCGCGCGACGCCAAGCTCGACGTGCGGGATGTCCGGTATGCCTACCGTGAGGGCCGCGATGTGCTCAAAGGCGTCTCGCTCGACCTGCAGCCCGGCGAGCGGCTGGCCATCGTCGGGCCCTCTGGAGCCGGCAAGTCGACGCTCGGCCGGCTGATGGCCGGTGTCGACGGACCACGCGTCGGGCGGATCGAGGTCGGTGGGGTCCGGCTGGTCGACCTCGAGCTGGCTCAGCTGCGCGGCGAGGTGGCCCTGGTCACGCAGGAGCACCATGTGTTCGTCGGGACGTTGGAGGACAACCTGCTGCTGGCCCGCCCGTCGGCGACCCGCGAGGTCCTGCTCGACGCGCTCGGAGCGGTCGATGCCCGCGGCTGGGCCGAGGCGCTGCCCGACGGTCTCGACACTCGGGTCGGGTCGGGAGGCCACGCTCTCACCGAGGCCCAGTCACAGCAGCTCGCGCTCGCGCGGCTGGTCCTGGCCGACCCGCATACCTTGGTGTTGGACGAGGCAACGTCACTGCTCGACCCGCGAGCAGCCCGGCACCTGGAGCGCTCCCTGGCCGCCGTGGTCTCCAACCGGACTGTCGTTGCCATCGCCCACCGCCTGCACACGGCGCACGACGCCGACCGGGTCGCCGTCGTCGACGGTGGTCTGGTCACCGAGATCGGGACGCACGACGAGCTGATCGCGGCCGACGGCGCCTACGCGGCGTTGTGGCGTTCCTGGCGGGACGAGCCGAGTCCCGCAAGTCGGTGAGGCCACCGGGGTCTCCTCTCGCGTCCGAGCTCGCTCAACGAGCCGACGCTGCTGGCCTCTCCTGCGTTGCGTCCGACGTTTCGGTCGCCCTGGCTACCACATCGTCGGACGCAACCCCTCGCCGTTGCGCCGCGCGGATCGATCGGTGTCACCCGTAACCTCCGCTGCAGCGGCTCGTTGTAGAGGTTGGTGTGGTTGTCGGAGTCTCGACTGGGGGCCCACACCGCATGTGTGGGGGGCTGTTACCGCAGCCTTGCGGCCTTCATCAGCCGCAGGGCTGCGGTGACAACACGCACATAGCCGTCGGTGGAGGGACCGTTCATCGGGAACCGCTGCACGGTGACGTTCTGGGGCTCGGTGAAGCGGCGGATGCCGTCGGCGCCGTGCCGGCGGCCGAGGCCGGAGTCCTTCATCCCGCCCATCGGCGCGCCCATCGCGGCCCAGGCGGCGGCGTACCCGTCGTTGATGTTGACCGTGCCGGCGCGGACCCGCCCGGCCAGCGCGCGAGCCGCGCGAGCGTCGCGGCTGAAGATGCTGGCCGACAGCCCGTATGCCGTGTCGTTGACGAGCGCGACCGCCTCGTCGTCCGATCTCACCCGGTAGATCGACAGGACCGGGCCGAAGGTCTCCGCGTTGCGGCAGGCCATCTGCGGCGTGACCCCGTCCAGGACCGTCGGCTCGTAGAAGAACGGGCCGATATCGGGCCGGGGTCGGCCTCCCGCGAGCACCTGCGCCCCGTTGCTGCGGGCGTCCTCGACGTGCTCGACGACCCGGTCGAGCTGGCGTTGGTTCAGCAGGCTGCCCATGTCGTAGCCGTAGGCGAGGTCCCGGCCGAGCCGCAGCGCGCACACCGCGGGGACCAACAGGGTGACGAGCTCTGGCGCGACCGACTCGTGCACGACCAGCCGTTCGGTATGGATGCACAGCTGGCCGGCCGAGGAGAAGGCCGACCGGACCACTCCGGCGACCGCACGGTCCAGGTCGGCGTCGGCCCGGACGTAGAGGGAGTTCTTGCCACCGAGCTCGAGGGAGGCTCCGACCAGGCGGCGGGCGGCGCTTTCGGCGACCTGTCGGCCGGTCTGCGTCGAACCGGTGTAACAGACGTAGTCGGCGTGGTCGACGACCGCCTGCCCGACGTCGGCCCCGTCGCCGAGGACCACCTGCAGCACTCCGTCGGGCAGCCCCGCCTCCGCGAGCAGCTCGACACCGATGAGAGCCGTCAGGGAGGTCTGCGGGTCTGGACGCAGGACGACGGCGTTGCCGGCCAGCAGCGCTGGAAGCAGATCGGTGATGGCGAGCGAGAACGGGTAGTTCCACGGCGCCACGACCCCGATGACACCCTTGGGCAGCAGGGACTCGTACGACGCCGAGAGCAAGGGGAAGCCCGACGCGCGTCGCCTCGTGCGCAGGTACGCCGAGGCGCTCCGGCCATAGTGTCGCGCACACAGGGCGGTGTCGACGACCTCTTCGAACGCGTGCAGCCGGGCCTTGCCGGACTCGAGCTGGATCAGGTCGAGGACTTCAACCTGGCGGTCGAGGAGGATGTCGTGCAGGCGGAGCAGGACGTCGGCCCGGGAGCGCAGGCTCGTTGCAGCCCACCGCTGTTGCGTGTCACGAGCAGCCGCGACGGCGGCGATCACGTCGGTCTCGGTGGACAGCGGCAACGCGGCGACAGGTCCGGCGGTGAGAGGGCTGGTCATGGTGCGCCACTGCGGGGTGGTCGAGCAGACGACTCGCGCCGTCAGCCGGCGCGCGACCGCCGGGTCGACGGCGTATGTCGCCATGGTGTCGTTCTCGGGGTCGGCCAGCTCGTTCGGGACGCTCGTCACGGCGTCAGTCCTGCTGGTAAGGCGCGACGACGACCTCGACCCGTTGGAACTCTTTGACATCGGAGTACCCCGTGGTCGCCATGGCCCGGCGAAGCGCCCCGATGACGTTGGTCGTCCCGTCCGCGACCCGACCGGGTCCGAAGAGGATCTCCTGGAGCGGCGCCGTGGCCCCGACCTCGACCCGCTCGCCGCGCGGCAGCTCGCCGTGGTGCGCCTCGGGTCCCCAGTGGAAGCCCTGCCCCGGCGCGTCGCTGGCCCGTGCCAGCGCGGCTCCCAGCATCACCGCGTCGGCTCCGCAGGCGATCGCTTTGACGATGTCGCCGGACGTGCCGACCCCTCCGTCGGCGATGACGTGGACGTAGCGACCACCGGACTCGTCGAGGTAGTCACGGCGGGCAGCAGCGACGTCGGCGATGGCGGAGGCCATCGGCGCCTGGATACCGAGGGTTCGTCGCGTCGTGTGCGCCGCTCCTCCGCCGAAGCCGACGAGTACGCCGGCAGCGCCGGTCCGCATGAGATGCAGCGCGGCGGTGTAGGAGGCTGCACCGCCGACGATCACGGGGATGTCGAGCTCGTAGATGAAGCGCGTGAGGTTGAGCGGCTCGGCGCGCCCGGAGACGTGCTCGGCTGAGACGGTGGTGCCTCGGATCACGAACAGGTCGCAGCCTGCGTCGACGACGGTCTTCCAGTGCTGCTGGGTTCGCTGCGGGCTCAGGGCGCCGGCCACGGTCACACCCGCGCGGCGGACCTCGTGCAACCGCTCGCTGATCAGCTCCGGCTTGATCTCCTCGGCGTAGATCTGCTGCATCCGGGCGGTCGCCTTGGCGGGGTCGAGGCCGACGATCTCCTCGATGAACGGCTCCGGGTCCTCGTAGCGCGTCCAGAGGCCCTCGAGGTCGAGCACGGGTAGGCCACCCAGGTTGCCCAGCGCGATCGCCGTCTGCGGGGACATCACCGAGTCCATCGGCGCAGCGATCACCGGGATGGAGAAGTGGTAGGCGTCGATCTGCCAGGACACCGACACCTCCTCGGGGTCGCGGGTGCGGCGTGAGGGGACGACGGCGATGTCGTCGAAGGAGTAGGAGCGCCGACCCCGCTTGCCTCGCCCGATCTCGATCTCGGTCACCTCGCGAGCCTATCGGGACCGGGCATGGTGCAGCCGATCGGGGAGATCGAGTGGGGGACCCCGCCATACGATCCGCGGGTGACCCCGGACGAGCTCGCCGACGCGCTGCGCGAGGTCCTCGCCGATGCTGCCAGGGCGGGCGAGATCCCGGACCCGGGTCCGGTCGACGCGCCGGTCCGCGCGTCCGGGCGTGGCTGGACAAGCCCCCTCGCGCTGCGGGTCGCGGCGGCTGTCGGTATGCCGGTGGGCCGGGTCGCCGGCACGCTCGCCGACCGTCTCGCGAAGGTGGCCGACATCGAGACCGTCAGCGTGCGGGACGGGTTCATCGCCGTCACGCCTCGTGCGGCTCGGGTGTCTCAGCAGCAGGCGGTGGAGCTGGCGCTCTCGCAAGGACAGGCATACGGGCGTCGTCCCGGCGACTGGCTGGGACCGCCATCGCGGTGGGTGTCGGCCGCGGCGCGGATGCCGCGAACCCTCGAGAACCCAGTGTTCCTCGTGGCGCGGGCCCGGCTCACCAGACAGGCACGACGCGGTGAACCGGTGACGCGCGAGCCACCGCAGACATCCGAACCCGTTGCCGGCCAGGAGGACCCGGCGTTGCCTGCGTCGGTGGCCGAGTTTCCCGGGGTGGCCCGTCGAGCCGCAACCTCCGGGGACCCAGAGGTGCTCGCCCGGTTCCTCGAGCGGACCGCCAGGCTGGTTCTCGCCAGTCGGGATGTCGACCCCGACCTGGCGGCGGCGCTGGCCCTGGTCCTGGGCAACGGCCTCGACCAGCTCGGTACGGCCGCACCCGACCACATCTGAGGTGCGCCTCGGGGAGAGACTGACGTCGTGGCCCTCGACCCCGCCGACCTGTCCGCGGCAGCATCGGACTTCCTGCGGGTGCGGCACCTCGCCACGCTGACGACGCTGAGGCCCGACGGGACGCCGCACGTCGTCCCTGTCGGCTTCACCTGGGACGCGCGGCAGCGGCTCGCGCGGGTGATCACCAGCGGCGACAGCCGCAAGGCGCGCAACGCCGCGGCCGGGTCGCGAGCGGTTCTCTGCCAGGTGGACGGGCGCTGGTGGCTCTCGCTGGAGGGTCCCGCCCGGGTGCTCCACGACGCGGCCTCCGTGACCGACGCGGAGCAGCGGTACGCAGCGAGGTACCGCGCGCCGCGGGTCAACCCGCGCCGAGTGGTACTGGAGATCGCCGTCGACCGGGCCCTCGGCAACCTCTGAGGCGCCCGCTCCCGAGCCACCCGCAAGAAGCTCACCTCGAAGGGTTGCTCCCTCTTCTGGGGGGTCAGCGCTCCGAGCCGACCGGGATGGGCCGGTCAGGCCCGGCGCAGGTCGAGCCAACCCGTCCGCACCTGCCAGGCGCCGCCCTGTTGCAGGTGCCGAACCACGGCCCGCTCCAACGTGGTTCGCTGCGGTAGAGCATCCGACGGGGACGTCGTGTCGGCGAAGACGAACTTGCGGATGCTCGAGTCCGCGTCGTCGGTGGTGGGCGGGATGAGGGTGAAACGGCGCTGGAACGAGACGAGGTTGGAGTCCGCCGCCAGGTAGCCGGCCAGCTGCGGGTCGAGCAGCCACGAGTCGCAGACCACGTGGGTCAGCGACGCGTCGGGGAACCGTCGGCGGAAGAACCGGCGCGCGGCTGCAAACGACTCGTCGACAGGACCGGGCGACAACGGCGTACCCGTCTGAGGGATGTGCAGGCTCAGCGCGAGGTCCGCCGGTCCGACCGGGAGACCCGCGGCGGCGAGCTGGGTTCCGGTCCAGGTCCCGAGGCGTACCCGCTCGTACTGCAGCCGACCGATCTCGTGGATCGCCCCTGTGAGGTGGCGGGTCAGCCACCGGGCGAGCTCGTCACCGAGACCGGGCTCGCCCTCCCACTGCCGGTTCCGTCGAAGCATCCGCCCGACATCGCGCATCGAGGCGGCCTCGACGTCGGCCGGTATGCCTCGCGACCGCGACCACGCGAGGGTGTCCGGCAGCGCCGCTGCGAGGGCCAGGACCGGCAGGTAAGCCGCCACGTCAGGATCCGTGGCGGGTCGTGGGGCCAGCGAAGGGGGCGGCGAAGGCTCCCCCATCGCGGCTCGTAGCTCAGCGGCCGTGCCTGCCACCCAAGCGGCCAGGCTCGCATCGAGGCGGGCCTGCTCGTCGGCATACCGAAGAGCAGCCAGGTCGTCGTCGGGGACGTCGAAGAAGAGCAGTGCCCGGTCGAGGTCGTCCGTGTCGGCCCCGATCGGTCAGCGTGCGGTGTAGTTGGGCGCCTCGACGATCGACTGGACGTCGTGGGGGTGGCTCTCCTTGAGTCCTGCTGCTGTGATGCGGACGAACCGACCGCGCTGCTGGAGCTCGGGGACGGTGCGCGCGCCGACGTAGAACATCGACTGGTGCAAGCCACCGATCAGCTGGTGCGAGACTCCGGCGACCGGTCCGCGGTAGGCGACCTGGCCCTCGATGCCCTCCGGGACGATCTTGTCGTCGCTGGTCACGTCGGCCTGGAAGTAGCGGTCGCGGGAGAACGACTTCTTGCCGCGCGAGGCCATCGCCCCGAGCGAGCCCATGCCCCGGTAGGCCTTGAACTGCTTGCCGTTCATCAGGACGAGCTCGCCTGGCGACTCCTCGCAACCGGCGAAGAGCGAGCCGATCATCACGGTGTCCGCGCCGGCGACCAGCGCCTTGGCGATGTCGCCGGAGTACTGCAGACCACCGTCGCCGACCACGGGGACTCCGGCAGGTCGGCACGCCTGTGCCGCCTCGTGGATCGCGGTCACCTGGGGTACACCGACCCCGGCCACGATGCGGGTCGTGCAGATCGAGCCCGGACCGACGCCGACCTTGACCCCGTCGACGCCGGCATCGACCAGGGCCTGGGCGCCCTCTCGGGTGGCCACGTTGCCGGCCAGCACCTGCACGTGGCGCGTCGCAGAATCGGACTTGAGCCGCCGGATCATGTCGAGCATCAGCCGGGCGTGGCCGTTCGCGACGTCGGGGACGAGCACGTCGACACCCGCGTCGACGAGCGTGGTCGCCCGCTGCCACGCATCGCCGAAGTAGCCGATCGCGGCTGCGACGAGCAACCGACCGTGGCCGTCGTTGCTGGCCATCGGGAACTGCTCCGACTTGACGAAGTCCTTGACCGTGATGAGCCCGGCCAGCCGGCCCTCCCCGTCCACGATCGGAAGCCGCTCGCGCTTGTGCTGGCGCAGCAGGGACGTCGCGTCCGCACGGCTGATCCCGACCGGCGCCGTCACGAGCGGCATCGGCGTCATGACCTCGTCCACCTTCGTCGTAGCCCACTCGGCCACGGGCGTGAACCGCAGGTCACGGTTGGTGATGATGCCGAGCAACCGCTGGTCCGCGTCGACGACCGGCAGTCCGGAGACGCGGTACTGACCGCACTTCTCGTCGAGGTCCTCGAGGGTCGCATCGGCGGTGATCGTGACGGGGTTGGAGATCATGCCCGTCTGGGTCCGCTTGACGAGGTCGACCTGGTAGGCCTGGTCGTCGATCGCGAGGTTGCGGTGCAGGACCCCGATGCCGCCCTGGCGCGCGATGGCGATGGCCATCCGCGACTCGGTGACGGTGTCCATCGCGGAGGTGACGAGGGGGATGCGGAGCGTGACCTCACGCGTGAAGCGGGAGGTGGTGTCGACCTCGCTGGGGATGACGTCGGTCTCACCGGGCAGAAGCAGGACGTCGTCATACGTCAGCCCGAGCGGTGCGGCGAGGGACGAGACGTCGGACGAACCGGTGGTCATCCTCCCATTCTACGGTCGCCGTTGAGCGGTTCCTGGACGACGTCCAAGGGCACGTCCACGGGCACGGGCACGGACACGGACACGGGCACGGTCTGTGCGGTCAGGCCGCTCGACGGGCGCTGGTCGAGTGCAGTGGCATCGGTGGCATCGGTGTCTGGTGCACCGAGGTCGGCTGTCGGTGCCGCCCCGTTGCCGACTCCGTTGCCGACTCGGTTGCCGACTCCGTTGCCGACTCGGTTGCCGACCCGGTCGCCGAGATGCCTGCCCGGTGCCGCTGCGGCTGCCCGGGCTGCTGCCCGCGCCTCCTTGCGCGCCGCCGCCCGCACCGACGCGGGAGACGGGTCGGCGGACCCGGCGGTCGGTCCGGTCAGGCCCGCGGGTCCGTTCGTTGCCCCATCCGGCCAGGAGGCACTGACTGCCGCATCAGGCGCCGCGACCGCCAACAACGGCGTGGACTGAGGCCTGGCGACCGCCGATATTGCCAGGGCGGCCGATGCAGCAGCCGGTGCACCAGCGGCAGGCGGAACGGAGGCGGCCGGCGGCAGGTCGGTCGGTGCCTGGGTCGACGTGCTCGGCGCGGACGCAGGCGCGGACACAGATGCGGTGGGGGTGGCCGCGCGCGGGGCACTCCGAGTACCATCCGCCGGCCCGCTCCAGGGTCCGCTCGAGGGTCCTCTCGAGGGTCCGCCCGACCAGCCGGCTGACGGTCGAGCTCCCGGTATGCCCGAAGACCCTGGCGGCGCTGCTGAGCCCGGGCGTGGGGAGCTGAGAACCGGGGCGCCTCCCGTCTCCGCCGCACTGTGCGGGGACCGTTCGACCCCGCCGGGCGCCGCAGCTCTCGAGAACGGGGTTGACGCAGCCATCGCGGGTGAGGGGGTAGCAGGCACCGCGACAACGGGACCAGCGTCGCGCGGCTCCACCGCAGCGGCTACCGTCGCGCCCGAGACGGCGATGCCCAGCGCGGTTAGTGCCGCGAGGCCACGACGCCCGTGCCGCGAGACCCGCAGCGGGCGACGGGAGGCGCTCCGGCCTGGAGCGTCGACCGCCGCCGTGAGCGCGACGAGGAGAACACCGAGCTCGTCGCCCCGGGCGGCTGCGGAGACCCGTCTCCCGACCAGGTCGAGAAGCACATCGTCCGTGTGGACGGCGTCGCGCCGGGGTTCGGTCATGACGCGACGCCCTCGGACCCGGCAAGCAGGCCCCGCAACCGGGTCAGAGCCCGGTGCTGGGCGACGCGGATCGCCCCGGGACTCATCCCCAAGGCGGCCGCGGTCTCCTCGGCCGACATGCCGACCGCCACCCGCAACGTGAGGATCTCCTGTTGCTGGCCGGGCAGGGTGCGGATCAGCTCCATGGCGCGCTGGGCCTCGTCGCGGATCACCGCCGCATACTCGGGGCCGGTGCCCGAGTCCTCGGTATCGGGGACCTCGCTGATCAGCTGCGGTCCCCGCATCAGCTGCCGCTGGGCGTCCGCGACCTTGTGAGAGGCCACGGAGTAGACGAAGGCCTCGAACGGCAGCCCCCGGTCGTCGTAGGTGGGTAGGGCCGTGTGCACCGCCATGCACACCTCCTGCGCGACGTCCTGGGACACGTCATCCGCTCCGAAGCGACTCAGCCTCGCGCGTGCGTAGCGCAGCGCGATCTGTCGGACCCTGCCCATCAGGGTCTCGGCCGCATCACCGCCGGCGTCTCGGGCGTCGACGGCGAGGTCGCGCAGCGTTCGCTGCGTCTCCGTGCCTTCCATCGGATCGCGGGACGCAGACGTTACGCCCGGTTGGTCCGAGCGGCCCGGCGACGGGGTCGCTGACATGGTCACGCATACCCCCGATGGGTCCCAAGGTGCGTCCGGCCGACGGTGCCGCGAACGGTCTCCCGCGACCATACTTGCTGGTAACGCTTGACGGCAACCAGACGGTTCCTTGACGAGTCGTTTAACTAACAGAGACTGATTCGTGATGCGTGAAACGCGTCCGAACGGGGTAGTGACACAGAAGCAACGATGACGAACCGACGACGCATACAGCGACGTCGGCAGACGAACCGGAGGAGCCATGGCAGAGATCTCCCGCTTGCCGGGTCCCGTCGCGGACCTGTGGGAATGGCAGATGGACGGCCTGTGCCGTGGGCAGAGCCCCGAGGTGTTCTTTCATCCTGAGGGCGAGCGCGGATCGGCCCGCAGGGATCGAGACGGGGCAGCAAAAGCCGTCTGTGCGACGTGCCCGGTCCTGGCGCAGTGTCGCACTCACGCGCTGAAGGTCCGGGAGCCCTATGGGGTGTGGGGCGGGATGACCGAAGACGAACGCGAGGCGCACTACGCCGTACGACCACCGGTGCCGTCAGCGGTGCCGGCCGCCTCGTAGTCGTGACCGACCGGCAGACCCGCTCGGATGCCTGTCGCCGGCCGACGCCGAAGGGCCGCCTCCCTGGGGAGGCGGCCCTTCGGCCGTGCTAGCTCAGCCGATGATGCGCTCAGCCTTCGGTGCTCAGCCGTCGGTGCTCAGCCGTCGGTGATCAGTGGCCGTGCCCGTGCCCTGCGGAGACGGGCTCCTCGTCGACCTTCTTCTCGACGACGAGCGTGTCTGTCGTGAGGATCATCGAGGCGATCGACGCGGCGTTGCGCAGCGCCGAGCGGGTGACCTTGACCGGGTCGATGACGCCGGCGCTCATCAGGTCGCCGTACTCACCGGTCTCGGCGTTGAAGCCGTGTCCGATGGGCAGCTCGGCGACCTTGGAGGTCACGACGTAGCCCTGGACGCCGGCGTTCTCGGCGATCCAGCGCAGCGGCTCGGCCGCCGCCTTGCGGACGATCGAGGCACCGGTGGCCTCGTCACCGACGAGGCTGAGCTCGTCGATCGCCGACACGGCCTGGATGAGGGCGGAGCCGCCACCGGCGACGATGCCCTCCTCGATGGCCGCCCGGGTCGCCGAGATGGCGTCCTCGATGCGGTGCTTCTTCTCCTTGAGCTCCACCTCGGTGTGCGCGCCGACCTTGATCACGCAGACGCCACCGGCGAGCTTGGCGAGACGCTCCTGGAGCTTCTCACGGTCCCAGTCCGAGTCGGTCCGCTCGATCTCGGACTTGATCTGCGCCACGCGGGCGTCGACCTCGGCCTTGTCACCGAGGCCGTCGATGACGGTGGTGTTGTCCTTGGTGACGACGATCCGCCGTGCCTGACCCATCAGGTCGAGCCCGGCCGCGTCGAGCTTGAGGCCGACCTCCTCGGAGATGACCTGACCACCGGTGAGGATCGCCAGGTCCTGGAGCATCGCCTTTCGACGGTCCCCGAAGCCGGGAGCCTTGACCGCGGCGACGTTGAACGTGCCGCGGATCTTGTTGACGACGAGCGTCGAGAGGGCCTCGCCGTCGACGTCCTCGGAGACGATGAGCAGCGGTTTGCCCGACTGGACGACCTTCTCCAGGACCGGGAGCAGGTCCTGGATCGAGGAGATCTTGCCCTGGTTGATCAGGATGTAGGCGTCCTCGAGAACGGCCTCCATCCGCTCGGTGTCAGTGACGAAGTACGCCGAGATGTAGCCCTTGTCGAACTGCATCCCCTCGGTGAACTCGAGCTCGGTCGTCGACGTAGACGACTCCTCGACGGAGATGACGCCGTCCTTGCCGACCTTGTCGAACGCCTGGGCGATCGTCTCGCCGATCGTGGTGTCCTGGGCCGAGAGGGCGGCGACCGAGGCGATCTCGCTCGTCCCGTCGACGTCGCGGGCGTTCTCGAGGAGACGGTCGTTGACGGCCTGGACCGCCTTGTCGATGCCACGCTTCAGCGCGGCCGGAGCGGCACCGGCCGCGACGTTGCGCAGGCCCTCCTTGACCATCGCCTGGGCGAGCACGGTGGCCGTGGTGGTCCCGTCACCGGCGACGTCGTTGGTCTTGGTGGCGACCTCCTTGGCCAGCTGCGCGCCGAGGTTCTCGTACGGGTCATCCAGCTCGATCTCCCGCGCGATGGTGACACCGTCGTTGGTGATCGTGGGGGCGCCCCACTTCTTGTCGATGACGACGTTGCGGCCCTTGGGGCCGAGCGTCACCTTGACGGCGTTGGCGAGCGCGTCAACGCCGCGCTCCAGCGACTTGCGTGCGGAGTCGTCGAACTCCAGCGTCTTGGGCATGAGTGTCCTTCTGGTTGGTGCCGGGGGGCTACTGGTGGGCGGACGCAGACGAGGTCCGCCGGGTCGACCGGACTCAGATGTGTGTGAGTTCTCGGCGGCTAGGCCGCTCAGAGCTCGTGATCATCTGAGTCCGGTCGGGACGAGGTGCGTCAGGCGACGACCGCGAGCACGTCGCGGGCGCTCAGGATGAGGTACTCCTCGCCCTGGTGCTTGATCTCGGTGCCGCCGTACTTGCTGTAGATGACACGGTCGCCGACGGTGATGTCGAGCGGGACGCGCTGGCCCTTGTCGTCGATGCGACCCGGACCGACGGCCAGGACTTCGCCCTCCTGGGGCTTCTCCTGGGCGTTGTCCGGGATGACCAGGCCGGAAGCCGTGGTCCGCTCGGCCTCGAGGGACTTGACCACGATGCGGTCTTCGAGCGGCTTGATGGAAACCGACACGATGTTGACCTCCCCTTTTCGGGACTGTCGACCCTCTCGGGGTCGACGCGGTTGGATGTCTGGACTGCCCGGGGACCGCCGTCGCGGGGGTCGATCGCACCGAACCGGTTGGCACTTCCAGGTGGAGAGTGCCAACGCCCCCAAATCTAGGTAGGTGGTTAGCACTCGGTCAAGTCGAGTGCCAGTTCTGCGCCCTCAGCGGAGCCCGAGGGGCGAGGATGGCGGGCGTGGACCTTGCCTCGGTTGCGCCGCTCGTGGGTGGTGAGGGGTGGGACCTGCTCCAGTCGCTCCCGCTGTACGACGCGTCAACCGAGCTGGCGTTGCAGACCCGCCTGCGCGACGCCGGGTATGCGCCGGAGCTGGTCTCGGCAGCGCTGACCCAGTCCCGCCTGCGAGCCCGGGCCCGCGCCAAGTTCGGCTCGTTCGCCGCCGGGATGCTCTTCACTCCGGACGGTCTCGAGCAGGCCACCCGCCTCGAGGTGGCCGCTCGGCACGCCGCGCGCTTCCTGCGGGCCGAGATCCGCCTCGTCCACGACCTCGGGTGCGGGATCGGCGCCGACGCGATGGCCTTCGCCGGGCTCGACCTCGGCGTCCGCGCGGTCGACGTCGACGAGGTCACGTCGGTCGTCGCGGCGATGAACCTGCGGCACTGGCCCGAGGCCCAGGTCGCCCATGGACGAGCGCAGGACGTCACCCTCCCCTGCGGCGAGGCAACCCGGCATGCGGGGCTCTGGCTCGACCCGGCCCGGCGCACCCGGGGTGCCGCAGACATCTCCGGCCGCTCGCGCCGGGTCTTCTCGCTCGACCAGATCTCGCCGAGCTGGGACGAGGTGCAGCGGTACGCCTCGGCCGTGCCGGCCACGGGGGCCAAGCTCTCTCCCGCGTTCCCGCACCACCGCGTGCCCGGCGGTTCGGCTGGTGCCGAGGCGAACTGGGTCTCCTGGCAGGGGGAGGTCCTCGAATGCGCCATCTGGTGGGGGCCGCTGGTCGGCACCGTCGGACGAACGGCTCTCGTGATGCGGGCCGGGTCGGCCGCCGTCACCGTGACCGAGGCGGACGCCGCCGGGGCACCTCCTCCCCTGTCCGACGCGGCCCGGATCGGCACCCATCTGTACGAGGCGGACCGTGCGGTGATCCGCGCCGGCTTGACCGGCGCGCTCGCCCACACCGTCGGCGGAGGCGAGCTCGACGTAGGGGTCGGATATGTCTCGTCGGACCAGCTCACCGACGTCCCCTGGGCGCACCGGTATGCGGTAGTCGAGTCGATGCCGTGGAACGCCAAGGCGGTCCGCGCCTGGCTGCGCGAGCGTGGGCTCGGCCGGCTGACCATCAAGAAACGTGGGGTGGCCCTGGACCCGGAGCTGGTCCGCACACAGCTGAAGGTCACGGGGGACGAGGCCGCGACCCTCGTCCTCACCAGAGTGGCCGGCCGCCCGCACGTGCTGGTCGTCCGGCTCGACTGACCCCCCGCTGGCCGCATACCGGGGTCGGCAGTAGACATCCTCAGGAAACTCCCAGGTGCGCCGGGTTGACTCTCCGCGCCGGAGACGGGGGAGTCTTCGGCCAGATCCTGCACGAAGGGACATCATGCAGCCCACCTATTCCGTCGACCCTGCCGCGCTCACAGCGGCGGCGCCGAAGTTCGACGCGCTCGCCGGCGACTGCCAGACGGCGGCCAAGGCCTCCCAGCAGCAGGCCTCGTCCCTGTGCGACTGCCTGGGCGACCCGTCGGTCGTCACGGCCGTCGGCTCGGCCGTCATGGAGCTCGTCAACGAGCTGCACCTCGTCTACGGGGGCCTTGACCACCTGGCCGCCGGCGTCGTCGCGAGCGCCAGTGGGTACTCCACCACCGAGGAGTCGGCCGCCGCCCGATACGGACGCACAGCCGCCGGGGTACCCCTTGCTGGCTAGCGACGGCGGGGGGGGCGGGGGCGGGTCGCCTTTTACCCCGCCACCGGGCAACCCCGCGGGCATCCATGCTGCGGCGACGGCCCTGGCGACCCAGGCGACCGCGATCGGCGACCTGGCCGCCGAGACCCACAAGCGCGGTGACGCGACGACGTCGGCCGCCCAGTGGCAGGGAGACTCCGCGACCGCCTTCACCGGAGTCGTCTCCGCAGTGAGCAGCGTCGCCGGCAAGGCCGAGGCGCCGACGAACTCGCTGGTCGGCGTCATCCACACCTACGCCGACGCTCTCGACACCGCGCAGAAGAAGATCGCTGCTGCGGCCGCGGCTTATACAACGGCCCAGACAAAGGCCAATGACGTCGCCGACAAGGTCAACGCCAACCCGAACCGCACCCAGGCCGACGTCGACGCAGCGAACACGACCGTCCAGGGCTACCAGAAGACGATGACCGGCGCCGAGGACGACGTCACGAGCGCGTGGAAGGTCTTCTACGCCGCGCGGGACCAGGCGGTCAAGGACGCCTCCGGTTTTGGTGGCGACCTCCATGCAGGCGCCGACGGTGCGAGCTCGCTGGAGACCCTGAAGGGGGTCAACGAGAAGTTCCACGCCGTATGGGACCTGAGCCCCGCCGACTACCAGATCGGCAAGAAGCTCGAGGAGGCGGCCAGCGCCCTGCCTGGCATCAGCAAGGACGCCGCCTCGGCGCAGGCGGCCGCCGAGGCGATGTCCAGCCGGGTCAGCGCCCTTCAGGCCCTCAAGGACGCTGGTTTCGCGACCGACGCCAACATCGCGGAGCTCGCGGAGCTGAGCAAGACCGCAGACGCCGCCGCGGCGAGCGCCTCGTCGCTCGCCAAGGGCGCGGGTGAGCTGTCCTTGTTCACCAAAGGAATGACCGGGCTCAAGTTCGGGCTGGGCGGAACCGCCATCATCGGCGACGTCTTCACGATCATCTCGCCCGAAGACTCGGGCGCGATGGGCTGGGTCGACCGGGGGGCAGCTGCGACCAACGCGACCCTGGTCGGGGCCGACCTCGCCGTGACCGCGGGGGTGTTCGGGGCCGAGGCCACCATCCCGGTCGCCGGTGAGGTGCTCATGGTGGGCACAGCCGCATACCTGGCCGGTGACTACCTCTATCACCACTGGGCGCCGTTCAAGAACGTCTGCGACACCGTCGCCGACACCACTGTCTCCGTGGTGAAGGATGTGGGGCAGGGCGCCGAGGACTTCGGCAAGGGTGTGGCCAACGTCGCGTCGGACGTCTGGAACTCGATCTTCTGACATGAGAGCGATCCGGTGACGAAGGACGATGCGACCCAGCCGCCCGAGCCTGCGGCGGCGGTGCGGCGAAGTCATGCCGCCGAGGCCAGGTCCCTGGTCGTCGAGGCGCAGGTCAGCGGCCTCGTCCACCTCGCGAGACTGACTGACGCCGAGGAGCTGCTCCTCGGAGGCGGCTTGTGGGCGCTGTCCGACGTCGACGTGGTGACGCGGTGGGCGGCCCTGAGTCCGTCAGGTCGGGACGCCGTGCTCGTGGGCGCCCGCCGCTCGCTGCTCGCCCGGGGGGTGGCCACCGTCGACGAGCCAGCCGCTGGCGATCCATCCGACCCGCGAGATGACGACGTGCTCGTCCCGTCGGCCGCGTTGGGGCTCGTCATGGCAGCCCGCGCCAACGCCACCTTCGTCGGCCTGACAGGAGGCCCCGAAGCGCATCCCGTCTCCGGCCCGCGCCTGTATGCGCTGGTTGACGACGAGGGGCTGCAGGGCCTCGTCGTCGAGGTCGCAGCCGGTGGCCAGCACGACTATCGGCTGGCCAGCCCCGAGCTCGCTGCCCGGGGTCTGACCGCCTGGGCACTTCGTCACCTGCAGGCGCCGAAGCCCGAGAACCGGCCGCCGATGCTGGTCGTCGAGCTGCTGCGACACCGCGAGGGCGAGACCATGATGATGGCCGGTGCGCTTGTCACCGCTCCGCGAGGGCTGCTGACGTTGGCCACTCGCGACTTCGACGGAGCCCGCGAGCGCACGGTTGCGGCCGGTGCCGAGGAGGTTGAACAGGCCCTGCTCACACTGCTGCTCGAGGCGGCGCAGCAGACTTCGCAGCCGGCCGACGCATGACTCAGGACCGACCCGCCCCGTCCGACGGCGCTGGGACGCTGGTCCAACACGGTGTCGGTCGCGTCGCTCCCAACGTCGTCGCCCTGGTCGTCGGCCTTGGCGTCCTCGCCTTCGCTGTGTATCTCAGGGTGGTCGACGGGCCCCTACTCGCCACCTGGCTGCTGCTCACAGCCTCCGCCGGATTCGTCGTGCTCGGCGGACTAGTCCCTCTGCTGGTCTGGCACGGCGTGCAGGTGCGAATCGACGACTCCGGAGTCCTGTTCGGCTCCACCAAGCGACGTCGGCGGCCGCCAAACCCTTTTGGGGCGTTGCGGCAGCCCTACGCCACTCCGTGGGGCGCCTTCGCCAACGCGCACGTCATCGAGGGCCGCCCGGCCGTGAGAGCCATGCGCAAGGTGATCGCCCCGGCACTGCTTACCCGACGTAACGGCTTCTTTCCGCGCCGCGGTGCCACGGCCCACCTGTCCTTCCTGGTCAACCCGCACCAGGTCACCTTGCCATGGCAACGCGCGTACACCTCTGGGACGTGGACCATCAAGAGCCATCCCACCCCACTGGATCCCAGCATCATCTGGGTTTTCCCTATCCGTGACGTGGAGGGGACGATCGCCGCGCTCCAGGCTCATGGCGTCGAGGTGGTCCGCGACGACAAACCAGCAGTTCCCCTTCCCTGGCCGGCCGACGCCCTCACCCCGCCACCCGGGGCGTGACCCCGGCGCAGCCAAACTGCGATGGCCGGTCAGGCGATCCGGCTCAGCGCGAGCCCACGGTCTCGAACCACAAGGAGGCATACCGCGGTCCGTCAACGGCAAGCGCCACGTCGACACTGACGGGCGCGAGGCCGTGCGGGTCGTGGCTCATGTCACCCGCCCAGCTGCGCCGGTCGACCACGGTGCGACCGCGCGACCAGGACCCGCCGAGCTCGACTCGTACGGGCAGCAGTTCGGTCAGCAGGGCGCCCCGGTCCACGACCGCGCAGACCGCCCCGGCGTCGCCGATCGTCGCGCTGTCGTTGTCGAACCGGTCGCACTGGAACTCGATGAGCCGGCCCGCGAGCTCGGCGCGGGCATGACCGCCTGCGATCAACGTGGCCGCCTGAGCCCGGGAGACGCGGGGCTCGTAGAAGACGTCCAGGCCGTACATCGTCAGCGGGATCCCCAACGCCGCCGCTGCGTCGAGGGTGATGGCCGCGGCCTCCGGGTCGTGGAGCACGTTGAACTCGGCCGACGCCGTGGCGTTCCCGACCGCAGCCGCCCCGCCCATGAACACGATCTCGCGGATGCCGCCGGCCACGTCCGGGAAGGTCCGAAGCAGCAGGGCGATGTTGGTCATCGGCGCCAGGGTCACGAGGGTGACCGGGTCGTCGACGGCGGCGGCGAACACGTCGCGAAGCAGCTCGACCGCGTGGCGTGGGTCCGTCCGTCGGGTCGAGGCGGGCCAGTCGAGATCGCCCATCCCGTCCTGCCCGTGGACGTGACGCGCGTCGACCGGCTCCTCCAGCAACGGCCGCGCGGCGCCGCGCGCCACGGGAACGTCAGCTCGGCCCGCGGCGTCGAGGACGGTCAGGGTGTTGCGGACGACGTCGTCGAGTCCGGCGTTGCCGCCCACGCAGGTGACCGCGCGCAGGTCCAGGTCGGGGTGGGTCGCGGCGAACAGCAGCGCGCACGCGTCGTCGACCCCGGTGTCGACGTCGAGCACCACGGGTCGAGACATGGGCGCAGCGTAGCGAGGGCTTGTCATAGCGTCGGTGCGTGCCCACGAACCTCAGCCGACGCCATACCCGGGTATGCGTCGTGGTGACGAGCGCCTGCGCCGTTGGTGTCCTGGTCGGCTGCAGCACGACGACATCGACATCGGTGACGTCGGGGACACCAGTGACGAGCACGTCGACCGACGGTCCGTCGGCAACGACCTCGAGGTCCTCGCCCCCCCCGACAACCGCTCCGCCGTCAACGTCCTCGGCTCCGACCGCCACCCCCTCGACTTCGGCAGCCGAGCCGACACAGTCGTGCGCCGAGACGCTGGTCAACCGGATGAGCCGAGAGCAGCGGGTCGGCCAGCTGTTCATGGTGGGCCTGTCGGCCGGTGCCGGCCCGTCAAGCCTCGATGCCATCCTGCGCGACCAGCACGTCGGCGGTGTGGTCCTACTCGGCACCTGGACCGGCTCGGCCTCGGTCGCTGCGGCCACGACGCATCTGCAGGAGGTGGCCAAAGCCTCCGCCGGTATCCGGGTCCTGGTCTCGGCCGACCAGGAGGGCGGGCAGGTCCAGCACCTCAGGGGCAACGGCTTCACCGGGGCGCCGGCCGCCCTCACCCAGGGGCGGGACCCGGCAGCGGCGGGCGGCACCGCGGCGCGTACCGGCCGTGAGCTCGCGGCCGCGGGCGTCAACGTCGACCTCGCACCGGTGGCCGACGTCGTAGCGGCGGGTTTCGCCCGTCAGAACGCGCCGATCGGTGCCTACCAGCGGGAGTTCGGCAACGACCCGGCGACGGTGTCTCGCGCCGTGACCGCCGTGGTCGCCGGACTCCAGGGGTCTGGGGTGAGCGCGACGCTCAAGCATTTCCCGGGGCTCGGACGGGTCACCGGCAACACGGACTTCACGACCGTCGGCACGACCGACGAGGTGACGACCGCGACCGACGCCTGGTTGCAGCCGTTCCGCGACGGGATCGCCGCCGGGACCGACCTGGTGATGGTGTCCTCCGCGCTCTATCCCCGCATCGACCGGACGAACCGGGCGGTCTTCTCCACGGCCGTGATCGACGGCGTGCTGAGGGGGAACCTGGGTTACGCGGGTGTGGTCGTCACCGACGACGTCGGGGCCGCCAGAGCGGTCGCCGCGGTCCCGGTCGATGAGCGCGCCACCCGGTTCATCGCGGCTGGCGGCGACGTCGTCCTCACCGGCCTCGCCTCTACCGTGCCGCCGATGGCGACCGCGGTCAGCCAGAGGGCCGCTGACGACGCCACGTTTGCTGCCCAGGTCGACGCCTCGGTGCACCGGGTGATGGCCCTGAAGGTCAAGCGCGGCCTCGCCACCTGCAGCTGACGCATCCACCTCCACCTTCCGCCCGCCGCCCGATCTGATTCCCGCCCGCAACAACTGCGACACTTGGGAGTTGCAGTGGACGAAACGGCGAATCGCCCACCACAACTGCGACATACGAGAGTTGTTGTGGTCGGGGCGGAGCGAGCGGCGCGGGCCGCTCGAGGTAGGCCGGGCGTCAGTTGAGCTTCGCGGCGCACCCGGCTTCGCGCAGTGACGATGCGACCGGACTCATGGGTTACCGGGTTGTCGAGGCGTTCCTGGCCCGAAACCGGACAACAAGCGAGTCCGGTGAAACACGACGTGAGTCCGGTCGGGGGCGCCAGCCGGTATGCCTCAGGCCTGGACCAGGGTCACCGGCATCGAGGAGTCGGCGGGCAGGTCCAGTCGGCTCGCGTCCCGGCCGCGCGCGACCATCTGGGCTCCGAGGGCCGCGACCATCGCCCCGTTGTCCGTGCAGAGGCCTGGGCGCGGAACCCGGAGTCGGACACCCGCCATGTCGCAGCGTTCCTGCGCCATCGCCCGCAGCCGGGAGTTGGCAGCGACCCCGCCGCCGATCAGCAGGTCCTCGACGCCCTCGGCCCGGCAGGCGGCGACGGCCTTCCGGGTGAGCACGTCGACGACGGCCTCCTGGAAGCTTGCCGCGACGTCGGCCACCGGCACCGGCTCACCGGCCCGCTCGCGCAGCTGCACCCACCGGGACACCGCCGTCTTCAGCCCTGAGAACGAGAAGTCGAACCGGTGCCGTTCCATGTCCTTGCCTGCCGTGAGCCCGCGGGGGAAGTCGATAGCCACCGAGTTACCTTCTCGCGCAACGCGGTCGATATGCGGACCGCCCGGGAACGGCAACCCGAGCACTCGGGCGACCTTGTCGAAAGCCTCCCCGGCAGCGTCGTCGATCGACGCCCCGAGCGGGCGGACGTCGCCTGTCACGTCGGTCACCAGCAACAGGCTGGAGTGTCCACCGGACACGAGCAGTGCCATCGTCGGCTCGGGCAGCGGACCATGCTCGACCACGTCGACGGCAACGTGTGACGCGAGATGGTTCACGCCGTAGAGCGGCGTGCCCAGACCGACCGCGAGTGCCTTCGCGGCCGCGACACCCACCACGAGCGCACCAAGGAGACCTGGCCCCGCGGTCACCGCGATCGCGTCGAGGTCGGCCAACCGGACCCCGGACTCGCGGCAGGCGCGTTCGATCGTCGGCACCATCGCGTCGAGGTGGGCGCGGCTCGCGACCTCGGGAACCACGCCTCCGAACCGGGCGTGTTCGTCGACGCTGCTCGCGACCGCGTCGACGAGCAGCGTGCGGCCCCGGACGATGCCGACACCCGTCTCGTCGCACGACGTCTCGATACCGAGGACCAGTGGCTCGTCACTCATCGCTGCTCATCCCTGCCCACCCTGCTCACGCTGCTCTTGTCGTCCGGTGCCAGAGCCAACCGCATCACCAGCGCATCGGTACTGCCCGCCCCAACGCCGGCAGCACCCGCAACCACAGGCGGGCCCGCGGGCCGGTAGTAGTGCCGGCGCACTGCGACCTGCTCGAAACCCTGCCGGGCGTACAGGCGTACCGCTGCCGCATTGTCCGCACGCACCTCCAGCAGCACCGCTTCGGCGTTCGTGGCTGCGGCGCGTCGGACCAGCTCGGCGACCAGTCTGTCCCCCAGACCCGCTCCGCGTCGGGACGGCACCACCGCGACCGTCATCACATCGGCCACCTCCCCGCCGTGGTCCAGCCCGGCGTACCCGGCCAACGTGTCGTCCCCGTCGACCAGCGCCAGGTACTCGCGCCGCGGTCGACCCGCCAGCTCGGCCCACCACGTCGCCTCGCTCCACGCTTCCGGCCCGAACAGCTCGGTCTCGATGTCAGCGAGGCGGGGGATGTCGCGCCAGGTCACCGGCCGGAGGGTGACAGGCGCGATCCCCGCGTCGGCCTGAGCCACGTCTCGGACACTCATCCGAGGACCGACTTCACGAAGAACGAGGTCGCCGCGTCCGGCCGTCTCAGGTAGACGACCGCCGTCTCGTCCAGCGCCTCCCCGGCCGCGAGCCGCCGCACTGTCAGGTCGGCGAGCGACGCGGCAGACACATCCAGCGGACCGGCCGGCGGCGTGACCGGGAGCAGGTCGGGATAGAGCAGGGGGCCGCGGCCGACCGTAACGAGCGCACGCACGTCGGCAGGCAGGTCCGCGGGCCGGGTCACCGCGGGTTCGCTGCGGCGCTCCGTGCCGGCCGACGAGACCGCATACCGGGCCCAGTAGACCTCCTTGCGACGCGCGTCGGTGGCGACGAGCAGCTCGGGGCCGCCGACGGCGGCGATCGTCCAGGCCTGGTGGGCGAGGGCGTCGAGACTGCAGATCCCGTGCAGCCGGGCACCGGTCGCGAGCGCGAGGACGCGGGCGGTCACCACGCCCGCCCGCAGCCCGGTGAAGGGACCGGGCCCGAGCCCGCAGACCACGTCGGTGAGGTCGGGCGCTCGCACTCCCGCCTCGGTCAGCACCCGTTCGACACCCGGGGCCAGCTGCTCGGCGTGAGCCCGGGCGTCCAGCGTGGTCGACTCGGCGAGCACGCGAGCGCCGTCGTGCAGCGCCGCGGTGATCGCCGTCGTCGAGGTGTCGAGGGCGAGCAGCAGCACCCCCGCAGGCTATCCGGGCCCGTCGCGCCCGTGACTGCCGCTCGCGAGCGCCGTGAGACCCGGCTCGCGCAACCACCGCTCGCCCACCGCCGCGATCGTCGCGACGCGCGTCTGGTCCCCCGTGAGCATCACCTCGAGGTGCTCCGCGGCCAACCGCTCCGCGACGCCGTGGCCCCACTCGACGACGGTCACGCTGGCGTCGACGTCCGCGTCGAGGTCGAGGTCGTCGAGCTCGACGACACCACCGAGCCGGTATGCGTCGACGTGAACGAGCGCGGGGCCCCCGGTCAGCGACGGGTGGACCCGCGCGATGACGAACGTGGGTGACGTCACCGGGCCCCGGACACCGAGGCCCTCCCCCAGTCCTTGGGTCAACGTGGTCTTGCCCGCGCCCAGGCCGCCGGTCAATACGACGAGGTCGCCCGCGCGCAGCACTCGTCCCAGCCGGACGCCGAGCGCCCGGGTCGCCTCCGTGTCCGGCAGCTCAACCGTGGTCACCGCACGCACCGGCGGTCAGGACGCCTTGCCGCGAGTGCGTCGGTCGGCCCGCTCAGTGACCTGTTCGGCCTGCTCCGCGACCCGCCTGGCCACCCGTTCGGCTCCGTCTGTCACCCGGTCGACCACCCGTTCGGCACCCTCGGCCACCCGTTCCGCGCCCTGGGTGACCCGGTCGGCCCGGTCCGCGCGACGCTCGACCCGCTCCTCGTGAGCACGGTTGGCGTCCCGCTTCAGCCCGCGATCGATCCGGCGCCGCTTGTCGACGTCGGTGACCACCCGGCGCACCCGCGGGCGATCCTCGGGCGGCGGCGCGTCACCGGTGTGCGCGCGGACCGCGCGTTCGAGCGTCGCTTCGAGCTGCTGGTTCAGCAGGTCTGGGTGCTCGAGCATGATGACTTGGCCGGCGTCCCGGACGATGACGTGCTGGGCCGCCGGCAGCGCTGCCACGATCGCGTCGCTGTGCTCGGGCGGCGTGAGCAGGTCCTTCTCGCCGTTGAACACCAACGTCTCGCAGCCGTCGAAGGCGACGAGGCCGCGGGTCTGGTCATAGGTCTCGAACGCCGGGGTGAACGAGCTCATCACGGTGAGGTTGGTGCCGAGGAGCATCCGGGCGGCCAGCCTCACGACGCTGCGCGGCACCGGGGAGGCGAAGGAGTAACGCTCGACGAGGAACTCGGCGAGGTTGGCGTTGGAGGTGAGGATCGAGCGCAGCAGCTCGGGCCGGGTCTCGAACACGCCGGCCGCCTGCATCCCGAGCCGCTCGATCAAGATCCGGCCCGCGGTCGCGGCAAACCCACCGGCGGCGAGCGGGATCCCACCGGCCGAGGTCGAGATGCAGCCCAGCGCCATGACCCGCTCGCGCACGAGATCGGGGTGCGTCGTGCCGAGGGCCATCGTCGTCATGCCCCCCATCGAATGCCCGGCAAGGGCCAGCCAGCCGTCGGGGACGACCTGCTCGATGACGGCGTTGAGGTCCTCGCCCAGCTGGGCAATGGTGTAGGACGACTCGGCGCCCCGCTCCGAACGCCCGTGTCCACGCTGGTCCCACACGACGACCCGGTAGCCCGCCCGCCGCAGCGCCCGCCGCTGGAACACCCAGCACTCCGAGGTGAGGCAGTACCCGTGGGACAGGACGACCGTCGGCTTCTCGACGCCCTCGAGCCGGGTGGACGAGCCCTCGTTCGGCTCATCGACCTCGACGTGCAGCGGCACCCCGTCGGTGGCGATCACCGCCAGCTCCCGGGTCGGGATCTCGACGAGGCTGACGCCGGTCTCGAGCGCGTCGGCGCGCTGGCGGTGGATACGGTCGGCGACCAGCCCTGCGGCGGTGGCAGCGCCCGCGAGGCCCACACCGAGACCGAGCCCGATCAGGCCCCGGTTCGGGGGACTCACGCCACCACCCCGGACGCCACGACACCCGGCGCCACGACACCCGGCGCCGGGGCTGTCGAACCGGCCGTCGAACCTGCCGTCGAACCAGCCTCGCGTCCGGCGGTCCCCACCAGCACCCGAGGCACCCGCGGCCCGATCCGGGTGACGATCTCGTAGCTGATCGTCCCCGTCGCCTCCGCCCAGTCCTGCGCGGACGGCCCGCTCGGGTCGCCACCGAACAACACCACCTCGTCTCCGGCGCGAGCCTGGCTGTCCGGTCCGAGGTCGACGACGAACTGGTCCATGCAGACCCGGCCGGCCACGACATTGCGCCGTCCGTCGACACTCACCGGCCCGACGTTGGTGGCGTTGCGGGGGATCCCGTCGGCGTACCCGACCGGCACCAGGGCGAGCACGGTGTCCGCGGGCGTGCTGTAGGCGTGTCCGTAGGAGACGCCCTGCCCGGCCGGCACCCGCTTGACGAGCGCGAGATGCGCCCGCAGCGTCATCGCCGGCACCAGCCCGTATGCTTCGGGGCCGCCGAGCCGAGGCACGGGGCTCAGTCCGTAGACGGCGATCCCGGGACGCACCAGGTCGTAGTGCACCGCCGGGTTGGTCAAGGTGGCCGCCGAGTTGGCCAGGTGACGCACCTCCAAGGCGCAGCCAGCGGCCTCGACGGTTCGCACTGCCGCCTCGAACACCTCGCGCTGGGCTCGGACTGTCGGGTGGTCGGGCTCGTCGGCATACGCGAAGTGCGACCAGACGCCCACCACGCTCACGAGACCCTCGCCCTCGAGCCGTCGACCCTGGGCCACGAGGTCGACGAAGTCGCTGCCGAAGGCCCCGTTGCGGCCCAGGCCCGAGTCGACCTTGAGGTGCACTCGGGCGGTCCGTCCGGTGGTCCGCGCCGCCGCCGCCACCGCGTCGAGGTCCCAGCTGCCCGAGGCGGACACGTCGATGTCGCGTTGGAGCGCCGCACCGAAGTCCGTGCCGGGCACGTGCAGCCAGGTGAAGATCCGCCCGGTCACGCCGGCGTCGCGCAGCGCGAGTGCCTCGGACTGCTGAGCGGTGCCGAGCCAGGTCGCCCCACCGGCCTGCGCGGCACGGGCGGCGGGAAGCAGGCCGTGACCATAACCGTCGGCCTTGACGACGGCCAGCAGCGCGGCTCCGGGGCTGCGGTCGCGCAGCGCTCGGACGTTCGCCGCGATGGCGTCGACGTCGACCAGGGCGCACGCAGGCGCGCCGACAGGGTCGTGGGTGGGCTGGAGGCTCATCACGGACGATTCTGTCAGGTCACTCGCTCATCACGCGTGGTCAGGCGTAACGCAGCAGCGCGGCGACGGTCGCCGGTATGCCTGCGGCCACCTCGCTGATCCGCACCGGTCCACCGGGGTTGGCTCGGTCGGCGGCCACCCCGTGGACGAGCGCTCCAAGCGCCCCGGCATCGAGGGGGTCGAGCCCGGCCGCCAGGAGAGTGCCGAGAAGGCCTCCGAGAACGTCACCGGCACCCGCGGTCCCCAGCCAGGGCGGCGCGTCGGCCTGGACCCGCACCGGTCGGCTCCGGTCCGGCGACACGACGAGGGTGTGCGAGCCCTTGAGCAGAACTGTGCAGCCGGTCCGTTCGGCGGCCGCACGGGCGTGAGCCAACGGGTCGGCGCTGACCTGTCGGCGCGTCACCTCGCCCGGTTTGTCGGATCCGTCGGGTCCGGCAGGGCCGTGCGGTCCGGCAGGTCCAGCAGGGCCGGCCTGAAGGCGGGTGAGGAGCTTCGCGAGCTCGCCCGCGTGCGGGGTGAGAAGGGTGGGGGCGTCGCGGTGGTCGAGCAGCTCCAGGGCCCCCGCGTCGACGACCGCCGGCTCCTCGCTCGCGAGCGCCTCCTCGATGTGCCGACGCTGCTCGGCGACACCCTTGGCCCGGCTGGTCGGGTCGAACCCCGAGCCGAGCACCCAGGCCTGAACGCGGCCGGCAGCGGTGACAACCTCCGGCGCCGCTGCGTGGACCAGCATCCCCACTTCGGACGGCCCGAGGTAGCGGACCATCCCGGGGCCGGCACCCAGCGCACCGAGCACGCTCAACACCGCCGCGCCCGGATAGGTGGGCGTTCCGGCGACGATCCCGACGACACCCCGGGAGTACTTGTCCGAGCTCGCGTCCGGGACCGGCCACAGGCGCGCCACGTCGTCGAAGGTGAGCCGTTCGACCGCCGGCGAGTGGCCAGCGAGCTGGTCGACGTCGAGCCCGATGTCGACGACCGTCAGCCGTCCCACCGTGCGCTCGGTGCCCGGCATGAGGTGGACCGGCTTGGCCACCCCGAACGTCACGGTCTCGTCGGCGAAAACCGCGCTCGCTCCCGGTGCTCCGGCAGCCACCTCGCCGGCCGGGTCGGCACCGCTCGGCAGGTCGACCGCGACGACCCAGGCATCGTCCGGGATCTCGGCCATCCAGGCGTCGGCCGGCGCTCGAAGCCCCGGTCGACCACCGATGCCGACCACTCCGTCGACGACAACGTCCGCCTCACGCAAGACCGTTCGCCACATCTCGTGGGAACCGCCTACCTGGGAACCGCCGACCTGGGAACCGCCGACCTGGGAAGCGTCGACCAGCACGACCCCGGCGAGCCGAGCCGCCTCCAGCCCGGCGGAATGGGAGTCCCTGACGTGCACGGCCGCGGTCGCGATGCCGCTCTGCGCAAGGTGAGCCGCCGCATACAGGGCGTCTCCGCCGTTGTCGCCCGTGCCCACCAGGGCCACGACGCGGGTGCCGTCGCGTCCCTGCAGGCGGGCCATCACCACCTCGGCGAGGCCGAGTGC
>NZ_JBDTKA010000062.1:0-64315 GCF_039935575.1 Lapillicoccus sp. | reverse complement strand
CGGCAACAGAGCCAACGTCACGAACCTCGAACACTACAAGTCTTCGGACTACGACCCAGACACGAACGACGTCGAAGACCTCGCCAACGCGCTCATCCGCTTCGAGAACGGAGCTTCGCTCTACCTTGAGACGAGTTACTCGCTCCACGCACCCGAAGACCATCTGCTCGTCGCCGTGTACGGCGAGAAGGGCGGGGCAGAACTCGAACCGAGCCTCAGACTCGCCACCGAGAGCCACGACACCGTGATCAATATCGTCCCACAGGCGGACCTGCTGACCTTCAACTTCGACGAGGGCTTCCAGAACGAGATCGACCACTTCGTAAGCCTGTGCCTCGACGAGGCCGAAGACGTCGCGCCCGTGGCCCACGGCGTCGCGGTCATGCGGATGCTGTCCGCCATCTACGAGTCCGCGGCTCTGCGGCGCGAGGTGGCCCTGTGAGAGTCGGCATCGATATCGGCGGGACGAAGACTGCCGCGGTGCTACTCGACAACCGGGGCGAGATCGCAGGCGACCTGCTGTTACCGACCGGGTACGGAGAAGAGAAGGTGATGGCCACGGCGCTCGCCGCCGTCACGGAGCTCGCCCGCCTGAGCAACCTAACGCCCAGACAATTCGAATCGATCGGCATCGGCATCCCCGGCGTCGTCGACGCGGCCTCCGGGCGGGTGTCGCACGCCGTAAATCTCGGCCTCCACGGCCTCGAGCTTGGCGGCCGGCTCTCCACGGCACTCGGGGTACGGGTCCACGTCGAAAACGACGTGAACGCGACGGCACTCGCCGCCTTCCACCTCGTCGGGACCTCATCGAGTCAATCGATGGCGTACCTCAACCTCGGGACGGGGCTCGCGGCCGGGCTCATCCTGAACGGCGAACTCTGGCGCGGTTCACACCGCACGGCGGGCGAGATCGGGCACATCCCCATCGACCCGAACGGCCCCCTGTGCACCTGCGGGCAGCGCGGCTGCCTCGAAATGGTGGCGTCGGGCTCCGCTGTTGCGCGCCTTTGGCCCACAGACCACCCGCGCCCCGTGCAGGCGCTGTTCGAGGCGGCGAAGGACGGCAATGAGAAGGCCATCGCGCTGAAGGCCCAACTCGCCGAGAACATCGCTTCCGCCGTTCGAGTGCTCGTGCTCACCATCGATGTCGACACGGTCGTGATCGGCGGCGGCTTGAGCTCGATGGGAACCACACTGTTGCGCTCGGTTCAGTCGGTGTTCGCCCACTGGGCCCGCACTTCGGCCTTCCTCGCCTCCCTCGACTTCGAGTCCCGGGTCCGAGTGCTGCCGCAGGATTTCCCGGCCGCAGCAGTCGGAGCCGCACTCATCGGCGCAGCGGCCCGGCCCGCCTGATGGCTAACCGCACGGACGATCACCCACACAAAGGAAGACACCATGAAAATCGGCTTCAGCTCCTACAGCTTCAGCGACAAGATGCTGACCGGCGAGATGTCCATCGTCGACGTGATCGAGTGGATCGGCAAGAGCGATGGCGAACACCTCGAACTCGCCACCGTCTCGTTCTCGCCTAAGGGCACCGACACGGCCTGGAACTTCGACGACGACCCCGATCTGATCGAGACGATACGCTCCGCTGCCGCCACGAACGGCGTCGAACTCTCCGGTATGTGCATGCCGGCGGATTTCATCGGTGACGCAGCCGATCGTGTCGCGCAGATCGAACGGGTAAAGCAGCACATCCGGCTGAGCGACAGTCTCGGAATCCGCTACCTCCGTCACGATGTAACGCCGTGGGCTCGAAAGATCAGGGATGTCGTGGAGTTCGAGGAGAAGTTCGCGATCATCGTTGATGCCTCGGCGGAGATCGCGCGGTTCGCGGCGCAGTACGACATCCAGACAAGCATTGAGAACCATGGCTTCTTCATGAATGGCAGCGAGCACGTCCGTCGGCTCATCGCCGCCGTGCGCGAGCCAAACTTCAAGACCACCTTGGATGTCGGCAACTTCCTCTGCGTCGACGAGGATCCGCTCATCGCCACGAGGGCGAACCTGCCCGAAGCCTCGTTCGTGCACCTCAAGGATTTCTATATCCGGTCTTACGACTCCTTCCCCGGCGAGGGCTGGCTGACGACGAGCGGCGGCAACTATCTGCGCGGGTCGATCGTGGGCTTCGGCGATATGGACATGCGGGGCATCCTCTCCTCCGTCGTCACGAGTGGATACGACGGCTATGTCTCGATCGAGTTCGAGGGCAAAGAGGACTGCCTGTTCGCGTGCGAGACCGGGCTGACCAATGCCACGCGCATTCTTGAAGAGCTGCGTTCGCCCATATCGTGACGATCCGGATCGGGCTGGTCGGCTGCGGGAACGTGAGCGCGAAGTACTTGGCGACCGTCGGCGGCGCTCCAGGTGTGGAGCTCGTCGCCTGCGCCGACCAGGATGCCGAGCGCGCTCAGGTGGTGGGCGCTGAGTTCGGTATCCCGGTGCTTGCATCGGTCGAGGAGCTGCTCGCGCTGCCCGAGGTCGATCTGGTGCTCAACCTCACCGCCCCACGTGCGCACGCGGAGGTCTCGCTGGCCGCGATCGCCGCGGGCAAACACGTGTACAGCGAGAAGCCACTCGCGACGACGCTCGAAGATGGCATTCGTGTCGTCGAGGCCGCCGACCGCGCCGGAGTGCGGGTGGGGTGCGCCCCCGACACCATTCTCGGCGAGGGGTTGCAGGCGACGGCGAAACTCATCGCCGATGGAGCGGTCGGGCGCCCGCTGTCGGCTATCAGCATCCTCGCCACAACCGGTCCAGAGCACTTCCATCCAGCGCCGGAGTTTCTCTACCTTGAGGGCGCCGGGCCGCTCTTCGATATCGGTCCGTACCTCGTGAGCGCGCTCACCTTTCTGCTCGGGCCGGTCCGCGCGGTGACCGCGACGACCGCGATGCCGGTGGAGACGCGGACCGTGCGGGTGGGCGGACACGCGGGCGAGACCTTCAGCGCGGCGGTTCCGACCTTTATCTCGAGCATGCTCGAGTTCGAGAGCGGAGCAGTCGCGACCCTCCTTCAGGGTTGGGATGTAGTGGGCACGACTGCCCCGCGCCTCGAGATCCATGGCACGGGCGGCAGCATCGCCGGTCCGAGCCCGGACAGCTGGGGCGGACCGCTGCGGCTCATGCGTGTAGGCGACCACGGCTTCGCCGAAGTGATGCCGACCGGTTCGGCAGGCTCTCGCCTCGGCATCGGCGTGCTCGAGATGGCTGCGGCGCTCGAGGCCGGTGAGGCGCCCGCGGCCTCCGGCGAGCAGGGTCTACACACCCTCGCGATTCTGCAGGCGATCCTGCGCTCGGCGAACTCCGGACAGCGGGTTAGTCCCTAGCTCTCCGTCCAAGGCGGAGTGCGCAAGCACCGGCCGTCATCTGCCCACGACGGCCGCGGGCTGAGCTTGAGCGCTCACGGACTACTCAGCTCATCCAGTCCTAAGCTGACTTGGACAGCGCCCGCTGCATCAAGTCACTAACGGCCGCGATCAGCCGCACCTCATGGGCCCACCAGCCCGCCGCTGGCTGCTGCTCCACAAGCACATGAAGGTCCACGGCTCGCACCTTGAGAAGCAAACCGGCTCTTCGAACTTGACCGGGCACGCCGGGCTTCCCGACTTCACGTGAGCGGCCCGTGACCTCGGTGCCTGTGGGCCCGCTTTCATCGCGGTCCGACTCTGACTGACTGCCTTCGGCATCGCTTAGAGATTGGGGTGGACGATCAACTGATCCACGTGGATCACGCAAACCTCGAGGATCACACCCCACTACGCGATCCGTGCGTAGTCGGCACACCAATAGGACTCCAACCTCAGAGGGCTCGTCGAAGGCAAGTGGCGAGCACCTCGGGCCGGGCCGCGACCGGATCGTGGGCGAGGTCATCATCGGGCTCATCGAGGGTGACAGTCAGAACGGAACTACCTCAACCGGGTGGACGCCGACCTTCGGTCAAACGAGTCGTTCGGGATCACCGATCTGCTCATCAAGGCCGGTGCGGTGGGCGGCCGCCGAACGTCAGAAGGTCAGGTTGGCGCCCGGAATGGCGGCCAAGAGCTCACGCGTATAGGCGTCCTTCGGGTCGTCGAAGATCTTTTCCGGCGACCCAGACTCGATGATCCGCCCGGCCCGCATGACGTGCACGTCGTCCGAGATCATCCGCACCACCGCCAAGTCGTGGCTGATGAACAGGTAGGCCAGGCCGAGTTCCTCTTGCAGTGACGCCAGCAGCTCAAGAATCTGCGCCTGCACCACGACGTCCAACGCCGAGACCGCCTCGTCCAGCACGACGAGCTCCGGTTCGAGGGCGAGTGCCCGGGCGATCGCCACGCGCTGTCGCTGGCCGCCGGACAGCTCGTGCGGCAACCGCTGACCCATCTCTGGGCCAAGAGAGACCTTCTCCAGCAGGCTCGCTACGGTGTCCCGTCGGCTGTCCGATGTCCCGACTTTATGAACCCGCATCGGTTCGGCGACGGACCGCTCGACGGTGTAGCGCGGATCAAGCGAGGCATACGGGTTCTGGAAGACGGGCTGCACCCGCCGTCGAAACGCCATGGTCTGGGACTTCCCGAAGTCGGCGACGTCGTTGCCGTCGAAAACGACTCGTCCTAACGTCGGCTGCTCCAGTCCGAGGATGAGGTTGGCTGTGGTCGACTTGCCCGACCCGGACTCACCGACGATTGAAACTGTGCGGCCTGAGGCGATCGAGAACGAAACGTCCTGCACAGCCGTGATCTGGTCGGAGCCGCGTCGGCTGCCGCGTAGCGAATACGTCTTGCCGAGGTCCTCGACCACCACAAGGGGTGAGCGGGTCGGAGCTGCGGCACCCGAGTCGTGTGCGGGTTTGGCCTCTCTCAGTCGAACCGAGTTGAGGCTGGGAGCAGCCGCCAGCAACCGCTGGGTGTACTCGTGCTGGGGGTCGCGTAGCACCTCGCTTGAGTCGCCTCTCTCGACGATCTCGCCGCGGTACATGACCGCGACCGTGTTTGCGCGCTCCGCAGCGAGCCCAAGATCGTGGGTGATGAGCAGCACGCTCGTTCCAATTTCCTTCGTCAGGGTGCCGATTGTGTCGAGGATGCGTCGCTGCACCGTGACGTCGAGGGCCGACGTCGGCTCGTCGGCGATGAGCAGCTGCGGGCGGCAGGCGAGCCCCATCGCGATCAGCGCCCGTTGCCGCATCCCCCCGGAGAACTCGTGGGGGTATTGGGGTGCTCGACGCTCGGCATCGGGAATGCCGACGAGTGCAAGCAGCTCGACGGCGCGGGTGGCGGCCTCACGCCCGGACGCCAAGCCATGGACCTCCAGCGCCTCGCCGATCTGGTCGCCGATTCGCATTAAGGGGTTGAGGTTCGACATCGGGTCCTGCGGCACCAGCCCGATGCCGGCCCCACGGATCCGGGTCATCTCACGATCGCTCGCGTCAGCGAGGTTTCGGCCCTGGAACTCGATCGCGCCGGCGGTGATCCGCCCGTTTGACGGCAGCAGCCGGTTAATCGCCGCCGCGGTCGTTGACTTGCCCGACCCCGACTCGCCGACCACCGCGAGCGTTTGACCCTGACGCAGCTCAAGGTCGACCGTTCTGACCGCCGTCGTCTCACGTCCGCTCGTCCAGAACGCCACCGTGAGTCCGCGGACCACGAGGACTGGTGTGGTCTGGGTGTGGCGCATCGGCGCGACGCTTCCCCGTTGGGCCGGGTCAGGAATCACGGGCGTCCACATCCGGTGCCAGCGAGCGCGCCAGCCGCAGCTCTAGCTCGCCGAACTGCGGCTCGACCCGCGTCACCCCGTCGGCGGCGAAACCGTGCCGGGCGTAGAACCCGATCGAGGGTGCGTTCGCGGCGAAGACCCACAGGCATGCGCGCACGGCGCCGGCCGCCTCCATCACCGACGTTGCCACGGACAGCAACCGCCGGCCCGCTCCGCGCCCCTGCCCCAAGGGGGCGACGTACAGCGAATGCACCCAGCCGATGGCTGCCACCGACTCTGCGTCGGCGGAGTCCCGCATGCCGACCGACACCACACCGACCACGCGATCATCGTCCGCGGCGACGAAGACGGACCGGTCGGTCCGACTCAGAGCCCGCGACCACAGCTCGCGCGCCTCCGGGTCGCTTATCGATGCAACCAGAGCCGCTGGAAGGATCGATGCATACGTGGTCCGCCAGCAGTTGAGGAACACCTCGACCACCGCGTCGAGATCGTCGGGCGTCGCGGCGCGTACCTGTTGGTTCCTCTGGCCAGTCACAGTCGTCGTCTCCCCGCCACGCCCAGGTCGAGCGCTCGCGGTGGCTGAGACAAAGGTGTCGGCAGCAGCAGAGGAGCCGCTCCTGGGGTGAGGGCGCCGAGGACGCGACCGCCACTAGCACCGGTACCCGCCGGGAGCGCGCCGGGCAGGCCATGCCAGGACAGCCAACCGATGAGCGCAAAAGCCATAGCCTCTTTGTCGTCGGTCGGCACGCCGGTCTCGTCAGAGCCGATGACCCTCACATCGTCGAGCGCGGCCCGCAAGGCGTCCATGAGTGCCGGGTTGCGCCACCCCCCTCCTGACACCACGAGCGTGTCGACACCCTGCGCGCGCACCTCCCTGGCAATGGACCGGGCGGTCAGCTCGGTCAGGGTGGCCACCAGGTCGGTGGCCGCAACTGTGCTGTCGAGCTGCATCAGGGCCCTGGCCACGTATGCGCCGTGGAAGTGCTCCTTGCCCGTGCTCTTCGGGGGTGGCAGCGCGAAGTAAGGATCCGCGAGCAGGCGTTGCAGCAGAACAGCATTCACCACACCGGCCCGAGCGACCCGGCCGTCAATGTCATAGCCCTGTTCGGTCAGCCCTCGCTCGCTCACGACGGAGTCGATGAGCGCGTTGGCAGGCCCGATGTCGTAGGCGATCAGCCCGGTTCCCGGGCGCAGTACGGTCATGTTGGCGATGCCGCCGAGATTGAGGGCCGCGGGAGTGCCACCGAACCCGGCCAGCAGCAGGGCGTCGAGGTAGGACACCAGAGGTGCCCCGTGGCCGCCGGCGGTGATGTCCCGGATGCGGACGTCGGCGAGGACGGGTACGCCGGTCCGTTCGGCGATCCACGCCGGCTGGCCGATCTGCAGGGTGCCTAGAGCGTGGTCGCCGTCGACCCAGTGGAAGACGGTCTGGCCGTGCGACGCTACGAGATCCACACCGCCTCCTGCTGCCTCGACAGCCGAGCAGGCTGCGTCCGAAAACGCCTGGCCGATGAGGGTGTCGAGCTCGCATACCTCGGAGAAGGTCGTGGCCGCCGGCGGTAACGCCGCGACCAGTCGGTTGCGCAGGACGGTGGGATACGGGGTCGAGGCGGAGTGCTGCAGCACCCCGGTCAGCACGTCGCCGTCGAGATTGAAGTCGACCACGGCAACGTCGATGCCGTCATGCGATGTGCCTGAGATCATCCCGAGAACCCTCACGGCAAACCTTCCTTGCTGACGGAGGGGCGGCTTACCTGGCCACCCGGTTGGCTATCCGCCGGCCGGTCGGCTGCACGCCGCGGATGGCTGTTCTCGTCTGCGGCCAAGACCGTCTGGAGCCGGCCGTGCGCGTCGTCCAGCAGCGCCTGCGCCTGTGCCGCGGTCACCCCCGTCAACAGCCGGATGACCGCGGGTTTGACGCAGTAGTCGGTTTCCTCGAGGGCACCGATGGCGAGCTCTCGAGACGCGCCGGTAATCGAGATGATCATGCGAATGGCGCGCTCACGAAGCTTTTCGTTGGTGACGCGCACGTCCACCATAAGGTTGCCGTAGGTTTTACCGAGCCGGACCATGACGATCGTCGAGATCATGTTGAGGACCATCTTCTGCGCCGTGCCGGCCTTGAGGCGGGTGGAACCGCTGACCACCTCAGGGCCGACCAGGACCTCGACGGGGTGTTCGCTCACTGCAGACAGCGCTGTCGCCCGGTTGCAGGAAAAGCCGACGGTCAGCGCCCCGAGCTCGCGGGACCGGCGGGCGGCCGTGACCACGTACGGGGTCCGCCCGCTCGAGGCGATGCCGACCACGGTGTCGAGCGGACCGATCGCCGCCTCGTCCATCGCTGCGGCGCCTGCTTCGACATCGTCCTCGGCCCCCTCCACCGCGGACACGAATGCCGCCGACCCGCCTGCGATGATCGCCCGGGCCAGCTCGCCGACACTCATCCGGTCGATACCGGAGAATCGATCGTCGGCCGCCTCCGTGGTCAGGTGAGCGAGCGGGCCGAGGTCCTCGATGTCACCGGTGTTTCCAGTGTCAACGGTTTCTGGGTTGAGCGCGGTGTCCGGCAGGTGGCCCGCCTCCTCGTTCAACGTGAGCCCCGCATCCTCGGGTCGAGCACATCGCGGACGCCGTCTCCCAGCAAGTTGAGCCCGACCACCAGCAGGACGATGACAGCGCCCGGCGCGACCATCGTCCACGGCGCGATATTCACCAGAACGCGCGCCTCGTAGACCATCGAGCCGAGGGACGGGGTCGGCGGCGGCGTTCCCAGCCCGAGAAAGCTCAAGGCAGCCTCCGTGAGCACAGCCCAGGACAGCGAGAGGGTGACCTGGACGATGACGATCGCGCTGATGTTGGGCAGGACGTGCCGGAACATGGTGGCGGCCCTGGACTGCCCGGTAGCAGTCGCTGCCTTGACGTACTCGATCTCACGCAGTGACAGCACCGGTCCCCGCGTGACGCGGACGAAGATCGGCACGTAGACCACCGCGATGGCCACCGCCACCGTGAACCAGTTCCGGGTGAAGACCGAGGCGAGCGACAGTGCCAACAGCAACGGCGGGAAGGCGAACAGGACGTTGGTCACCGCGCCGATGACGGTGTCGGGCAGGCTGCGCAGAAATCCCGCGGTGACGCCCGCGAGGGTGCCGATGACGCTCGCGAAGGCCACAGCGACAACGGCGATGAGCATCGAGTTCGCGACGCCCGCGGCGACGCGGGTGAACACGTCACGACCGAACTGGTCGGTGCCGAACCAGTGCGTGCCCGACGGCGCCTGGAGTCGAGCCGGTGGGTCCTGCGCCACCGGGTCATAGGGCAGCAGACCGAGGGCCGACACGAGCGACAAGGCGACCAACAGCACGACGATGACCAGACCAACGAGACCGCTGACGTTGGTGAGCAGCCCTCGCCAACGGTGCACGCTGCGCATCCGGGACGAGGTGGGAACCCCGGCGTCAGCCAGCTCGGTCATGACGCCCGCACCCGCGGGTCGATGGCCTGGTATAGCAGGTCGGTGAGTAGGTTGACGATGACGAACAGCAACGCGATGACAAGCACGCTGCTCTGCACGAGCGCATACTCCTTCTGCTGTATGCCGATCAGCACCTGGCGTCCGATCCCCGGCAGCGAGAAGATCTGCTCCACCACGACGGCGCCGCCGAGTAGGTAGCCGAACTGCAGGCCGGTCATCGTCACGATGGGGATCAGGGCGTTGCGCAGCACGTGCCGCACTTGCAGCCGCCGCGGCGGCACGCCCTTGGCCCGGGCCGTGCGGACGAAGTCCTCGGAGGCCACCTCCAGGACCGCAGTGCGGGTGGTTCGCATGATCGGTGCGGAGATACCGAATGCGAGCGCGAACGCCGGCATGGCCATCTGCTGAAGGTTGAGCAGCGGGTCTTGCAGCAGTCCCGCGAAGTTGCGGCCGTTGGGGTTGTAGCCGAACCGTGAGGCGAAGACCGAGAGCAGCGCCGAGGCCAGCAGGAACGCGGGTATCGACAGTCCGGCCAGTCCGACCAGCTGGCCGAACCCGTCACGCACGGAGTTGGGGCGTGACGCAGACAGCATGCCGAGCGGCACTCCGATGAGCAGTGCCAGCACGATGGACGCGATGGCCAGCTCGATGGTCACAGGCAGCGCGCGGGATGTCAGGTCGAGCACGGTGGTCTGGCTACGGGAGGAGAATCCCAGGTTGCCGGTCAGGATGTTGCCGAGCCAGGAGAAGAACTGGCTGAGCAACGGTCGGTCGATGCCGTAGTAGGCCTGTAGTTGCGCCTTCTGTGCTGGCGTCAGAGCAGCCGCCTCTGTGCCCAGCCCGGCCGTGATCTGGTCACCCGGAATGGCCCGCAGCATGATGAACACGACCACGGCGACCCCGAGCAGTGTCAGCACCGCACCCCCGAGCTTGCGTACCAGCCCGTTTTGCAGCAGCGCGGTCACTGCGTGACGGTGGTGCTCCGCAGGAACTGCAGGGAGCCGTTGGCCATCGGGGTGAAACCCCGCACGCCGCTGGTCGTAGCTGTGTAGGTGTAGCTCGTGAACAGCCACACCCACGCCGCGTTGTTCTCCAGGTCGTCCGATACCTGCGTGTAAATCTTGGTGCGCTCGGCTTTGTCGGTCGCCTTCTTTCCCTGCGCGAACAGCTGGTCGAGCTCGGGTGAGCTGTACCCAGCAACCTTGTTGAGATTACCGGTGCTGGTGAAGTAGCGCCCGTACATGCCGTCGGGGTCGGGGCGTCCGCCGTTCAGGGCGACCGCGGCCTCGAAGTCCGCCGCGACCCAACGATCCACATAGGCACCGGACTCCAGCACCTCCAGGTCGAGGTTGATCTTGGCTTCGGCCAGCTGGGCCTTCAGGCTCTGTGCCTCGTTCACCGAGGTGGCGTACTCACCCTGCGACACGATCGTCTTGATCGTCACTGAGGACTTACCCGCCTTGGCGAGGTACTGCGCGGCCTTGGCCAAGTCACGCTTCGGACAGGGCCGTGCGTCCGGGTCAGACTTGTATGCCGGTGAGGTGATCGGCCCGGTGACCTCACCCTCACCGAGCGCTGCCGTGTCGAGCACCTGCTTGCGGTCGATCGCGCATTGGATCGCCAGACGGACGTTGACGTCCGTGAGGTCACCCTTGCGAGCGTTCAGCTGCAGCACGTGGTAGCTCAGCTGAGGCGTCTTGGCGACCTTGAGCGTCCCACCCTCAGCGGCCTTGGCCACGAGAGGGTCGTTGAGCACCGACATCTGGACGTTGCCGGACTGCATGGAGGACACGATCGACGTCTCGTCGGGGATGACGCGGAACTCGAGGGAATCCAATGTGGCCGGGGTCCCGTAGTAGCTGGGGTTCTTGGACAGGGTGAGCGACTGGTTGGGAACCCGGGCCTGGAACTCGTAGGGCCCGGAACCGTTGGGCTTGGTCTGCAGGGCGGTCTCGGTGTCGGTCGAGGAGAGGATGGCCATGTTGACCGAGGCCAGGTTGGCCGGCAGCGAGGCGTCCGGGCTCTTCATTGTCAGCACCACTGTCGTCGGGTCCGGGGCGGCCACCGATGCCACTGACGCTAGTGAGGACCGTGCGACAGCGGCGGTCGCCTCGGTGTTGATCTTGTCGAGGGAGTACTTCACGTCGGTCGAGTCGAGCGCGCTACCGTCGGCGAACTTCAGTCCCGGGCGCAGTTTCATCGTCAACGTCATGCCGTCGGCGGACGGGGTCCAAGACTGCGCAATCCCGGGCACCACGTTGAGGTCCTTGTCGAATTCGGTGAGGGTGCCGTAGATGTTCTGTAGGACGTTGACGGCCTGGAACTGGGTCGCCTTCCAAGGAAAGAGCGTGTTGGGGTCGGTGGTGATCCCAACGACCAGTTTGCCTCCAGGGGCGCCAGCGCCCGCAGTGACGTTGTCGGTTGCCGTCGTCGACCCGCTGGAGCAGGCCGCGATAACCAGCGACGTGGTGAGCGCGGCACCAACCAGAGCCGCGCGAGTAATTCGTGAACGGATGGGCATCGAGGGACTCCTCATGGAGATCGGCAGTGTGAGAAAAGTACCGAAGAGTCCGCCTCCCGGATACCCGCCCTGACAGACAGCCGTTCGCCAGAGCGGTTGTACGCCGTTGTACCGTCATTGGCCATCGCCGTCATGTCTGGTCGGTCGGGGCCAGGCTAGGGAACTGGCCCCTGCGAGTCGCTCATATAGCGATTCTTGCTCGCCTGGTCGACTGGCTCCTGGCCAAACCGCTGTCAGCGAGCCCCTCCTGCCAGATCACCCGACGCTCACGGGCGAGCAAGAAGTGTGGGCAAAAGCAGAGGGACGCCAATCGAGGCCGCGAGCACGACAGCAACGGAGACCGGCCACGAAACGGCGAAAGCGAACCAGTACCGGGCCTCTGTGGGTGTCCGTACCCCCAGCGAAGTACGGCTACGGCGTTCCACCCCATGTCCGAGGGCCACCTGGCGCCCCGGGCCGACGTGACCCCTGCGGCGCGTACGCGCTGGTTGATCAGATCTTTTGGGTCGGGCCGAGGGTGATCAACCGATGTTGATAAGATCAATTGGCTAGCCAGACCCCTTATCAACTGGAGGTGTCATGCCTCGCGGACGGCCCTCGCGCGCAACCGTCCACGCCCGGCTGGAGGCAGCCCTCGCAGAGCTGCGCGATCGCCTGGGCGGCCTCCCGTCGCCGAAGGAGTCGGAGGCCATCTGGTCAGACATCTGGCATCTGGAGGCCCACCACTCCACAGCACTCGAGGGCAACACCCTGGTCTTGCGCGAGGTCGAGCTCTTGCTGGAGGAAGGCAAGGCCGTTGGGGCCAAGCCGCTCAAGGAGTACATGGAAGTCAAGGGGTACGGTGACGCGGCCCAGTGGGTGTACGCGCAGGCTCTCGAACCTGGCGACTGGCACGACGGAGGTCTGATCTCCACCCAGGAGCTCCGGCACATCCATAAGGTCGCCATGGACCCGGTATGGCAGGTCGCGCCGCATCCTGAGGCAACCGACCGCGAGAGCCCCGGCAACTTCCGTGAACACGACATCCATCCGTTCGGCGGGGGGATGACGCCTCCAGCCTGGCCGTTGGTCGACGTCCAGGTGCGCGGGTGGGTCGACGCCGTGAACGACCAGCAGGTCGGCTTGGTGGCGACGGACCAGCCGACACCCTTGCCGGAGAGGCTTGCCCAGATCCACAACCACTTCGAGCGGATCCACCCGTTCATCGACGGGAACGGGCGAACAGGCCGACTCGTCCTCAACCTGCTCCTCGTGCGCCTGGGATACCCACCGATCGTCGTGCTGAAGCAGCAGAGGTCCTCGTACCTGACGGCGCTGCAGAAGGCGGACGTGGACGACGTCGGACCGCTCGGGGAGCTCCTCGCCCGGGCCATGTACGACAACCTCAACCGCTTCATCGTCCCGAATCTCGCCGGCCCGGCCCGGCTCGTCCCGCTGGCCGCCTTGGTCAACGAGGAGTTCACCATCGCTGCCCTCCGGCAGGCGGCTCAACGCGGGCGGCTTGACGCTGTCCAAGGATCCGACGGTGTCTGGCGCAGCTCCCGCAAGGCTGTCGACCAGTACAAGAGGATCAAGGGGAAGAGACGCGGTTGAGCCGGACCTGCGTCGGGGACGAAGCTGGGGAGCTCCTCAGGATCGCTACCTCAAGTACTGGTCAGCTCGCTTCCGATGCGGCTCAGACCTTGACGGAAGCGGGGTCCTCGACTTCCAAGGTCTGACGCCCGCAGCCCTCGGCGGGTCCGAGCTTCGTACTCCAGAAAAGTACTGCAGTCGGGCCCAAACGGGCGTCGTCCAGTGCCCTGGAGAGTCCTCAGTTGTGCTCAATCACCCTCTGGCGCAACCCAGTCGTGCAGTTTGCAAGCAGGGGGTTAGGGGTTCGAGTCCTCTTGGCTCCACCAGTATTGAAGATCGCCGTTCAGACAATACGCCGGTGTCTGCCGACCACTCATCGGGTTACGCGCGTGCCACAGTGGACCTGTGCGGTCGTTAGAGGACGAGGTCGAGCTCCGGCGTGAGGCGATGGTCTGGCTTGCGCTGCGGACGAACGACGGTCGAGACGCGATCAGCCGCGATGAGTTGACCCGCTTCATGTATAGGGGCGAGCGGCTGACTCTCATAGACCAGGGCCGAGGCATCCGCAAACCGCGTGACTGCCGGGCCGCGCTCACAATAATGACGGTCCATAGTCGGCACGTCCGATCACGGCCCTACGACGATGTCCTCGGCCCTGATGGATACCCGCGTTACAAAATGCGGGGCGACGCGCGCGGCACGGCGGACAACAACGCTGTCATGCGGGCTTTAGAGCTACAGCTACCCATTATTTGGTTAGTCGGCGTCGATCCCGGCTGGTTCCAGGCCCTGTTTCCCGTCTACGTCATCAGTGCCGAGCCGGAGCTCGAACAGTTCGTCCTCGCGTATGTCAAGGCGCAGGCGCTACCCGTGCTCGACTCGCCCCTTGAGGAAGTCCTGAGGCAGTACGTGCTGCGCGAGACACGACAGCGGCTTCATCAGCCAGTCTTCCGCTCCATGGTCATGCGCGCCTACGAGACACAGTGCGCGGTCTGCTCGCTGCGCCACACGCAGCTACTGGACGCCGCCCACATCGTCCCAGACGCGAACCAGGATGGAATCGCGGCGGTACGCAACGGCCTCGCCCTTTGCAAGATCCACCACGCGGCCTACGACGCCGGCATCCTGGGAATCGCTCCGAGCTACGAAGTCGCCATTCGACATGACGTCCTTGCGGAAGTCGACGGTCCACTATTCGAGTACGGCATCAAAGGATTGCATGGCCAACCCCTTATGGTGCTTCCCCAACGCCGGGCCGACCGCCCGGACCGGGACTTGCTCGAATCGCGCTATATGCGCTTCCTCAGCGCCTGAAGGGTCGCGCCGGTACTTCGCCCGTAGCGCTCCCGCGCCAAGTTCGTCGACTAGTCGCACCGCCTGGCCTGCTCGATGTATCCGTTGGACCTCCGTACGTCTCTCTATCGGCATGAGCCATGGAAACGCTGACAACGGAGTCACGACCCCGTCATCCACCTTCTACGAGCAGGGCCGGTTCGGGCGGATGTTCCCGACCCTCCCCGCATTCTCGGCGGACACGCCGAGCATCCGCAAAGCCCTTGTCGAGATCGGTAAGGCGGGCGGGATCATGGACGCCCAGGACGACCTGTCCGACCCGATCACCCTCATCACCGACCCGGCCAAGAGCGCGCACAACCCGAACAACCCCACGCTCACCGCCGGGTTCACGTTTCTCGGACAGTTCCTCGACCACGACATGACGTTCGACCCGACGTCGAGCCTCGCGCGAACCCAGGACCCTGAGTCGATCCGCAACTTCCGGATCCCAGCCCTCGACCTGGACAACCTCTACGGAAGCGGTCCCGGCGCCAGCCCCGCGCTCTACGACCAGAGCGTCGACGGCGGGCGGACGACGATGCTCGTCGAGGAGACCCCCGGCTCCGCCGCCAAGACGGTAGATGGCCAGCCGCGCTACGACCTGCCCCGCAACTCGCAGAAGGTCGCCGTCATCGGTGACCCACGAAACGACGAGAACCTCATGGTGTCGCAGCTGCACGTCGGGATGCTCAAGTTCCACAACGCCGTCGTGGCCGACGTCAAGGCCGAGCTCGGCGCGGCATACACGCCGGAAGAGATCTTCGCCGAGGCGCAGCGGATCGTGCGCTGGCACTACCAGTGGATGATCATCCACGAGTTCTTGCCGCGCACGATCGGTCCGGCCACGACGAACGACATCCTCAGTAATGGACGCAAGTTCTACAACTGGCGCAACGACCCCTATATCCCTGTCGAGTTCTCTGTCGCCGCATACCGCTTCGGGCACTCGCAGGTTCGGCCGAGCTACCGTGCCAACTTCGGCACCAGCGCCACTGACTCAGCCCAGCAGTTCTTCGGACTCGTCTTCAAGCCCGGCGACCCCAACCCCGGCGACCCCGACGACCTGCGCGGCGGCTGCCGGGCACCGCGGCGGTTCATCGACTGGCAGACGTTCTTCGACTTCGGCGACGGGCGGGTCAAGCCGAACAAGAAGATCGATACTGCTCTGTCGAGCATCTTGTTCCACCTGATGGGGCAGGGCACCGGGACGCCAGACTCTCTCGCCATCCGCAACCTGCTGCGCAACCTCACCATGAAGGTGCCGTCGGGCCAGGCTGTAGCCAAGGCGATGAAGCTGCCCGTCCTCGCCGCGGCTGACCTCGCGGACCTCGCCGGCGTGTCGGGCGACCACCTCGACGAGCGGACCCCGCTGTGGTTCTACGTCCTGCGAGAGGCCCAGGTCACGGCTGCCGGCGAGCACCTCGGCCCGGTCGGCGGCCGGATCGTAGGTGAGGTCATCATCGGCCTGATCGAGGGTGACAGCCAGAGCTACCTCACGCAGGATCCCGAGTGGGTCCCGACCTACGGGAGCAACGGGACCTTCCTGATCACGGACCTGCTGACCAAGGCCGGTGTGGTCGGCACGCTCTAGCGAGGCGACCGGCACGCCCCGGCCGGGGCTGGTGCCGGGGTGCGCCACGCGAGTCGGGTCTGCGGGTCGCGCTCATTCGCGGTCCTCGAGGGCTGCACGGAGATGGCCCCCGGCCCGGTCGAGGCGGGCCTGCGCCTGGCTCGCAGAGACGCCGAACACGAGGAGGACCACCGCCGGCTTGACGGCATACTCGGTCTGCTCCAGGGCAGCAACGGCGGCCGAACGAGGCTCACCGGTGATGGTGCAGACGATCCTGACGGCTCGCTCCCGCAGCTTGTCGTTGCTGGCTCGCAGGTCGACCATGAGGTTGCCGTAGGTCTTGCCCAGCCGGACCATGACGATGGTCGAGAACATGTTGAGGACCAGCTTCTGGGCGGTCCCCGCCTTGAGCCGCGTCGACCCGCTCACGACCTCCGGTCCGACGAGCACTTCGACGGGGTACTCGCTCTCTCGGGACAGAGGAGTGTCCTCGTTGCAGGCCAGACCGACCGTGAGAGCGCCACGTTCGCGAGCGCGGCGGACGGCGGCCACGACATAGGGAGTTCGTCCACTGGAGGCGATCCCCACGACCGTGTCCAGAGGCCCGACATCAGCCTCGTCCATCGCGGCAACCCCCGCCTCGACGTCGTCCTCCGCCCCCTCCTGCGGCGAGGTCAGCGCGTCGCGACCGCCGGCCATGATCGCTGTCACCTGCCCGGGTCGGGTGTCGAAGGTGGGCGGGCTCTCGGAGGCGTCCAGCACCCCGATCCGTCCGGGTGTTCCCGCACCGACGTAGACGAGTCGGCCGCCCCGCTCCATCCGCAACACCGACGCCTCGATGGCGGGGACGAGCTGACCCAGGGCCCTGTGGACCGCTGCGGGGACCTCGGCGTCGGCGTCGTTCATCGTCGACGCGAGCTCGGCGACGCTCATCCGGTCGATGTTGGCGAAGCGCACATCAGCCGCTTCCGTCGTCAGGTGCTGCAGCAGCTGTAGGTCCTCGTCGACCTGGTTCTTCACGGCGACCTCCCTTGACCACGGATCGAACCCGTCACGCGTAGGCACGGTTGCCACAAAAATACCCCTGGCTCCGTATGCGCGTGCCTTACCTTCGGGTAGGTCACCACCGGGCAGCCCGGCCGCTGTCGACCGAACTCACGCCTTTCCGCACCGAACTCACGACCTCGTGGGTTTTACGCGCCCGACAGAGACGGAAACCGTTGAGAACGTGAGTCCGGTCGAGAATCCGATGGTGAGTACGCTCGATAGGATGTCTAACCCCGGGGGGTCAGGTTCGTGAGGTCTCGAAGCCGGTGGGGCGCGGCCCGTCGGGCGTCCCCGATCGCGGGGGCGGCACTCGTCCTGTCGGTGGCCGGTTGCACGGCCTCGACGCCCCCACCCACGCCCACGGGTTCGAGCTCGGCGTCGAGCACAACGTCACGCGCGACCACCGCAACGACAAGCACGATCAGCCCGACCAGCACCACGAGCACGCCCAGCCCGAGTAGCAGGCCGATCACTCCGCAACGGATAGGCGACACCGTGACGTTCGCGCACTTCACGGTCCGGGTCGACGAGGCCACCGGGTCCGAAGCGCAGGGCTACCTGGTACGCGCGCGCGTCTGCGTGACGTCGCTGCCGCCAGGGTCCACCGACGACACGACCCGCATCTCGTGGGACCCCTGGACGGTCCTCGCGGCCACCGGCTCCTCGAAGTCGCACCTCTACGACGGGTCGCATCCGCCGAGCGACATGTACCCCCAGAGCGCCCAGTATGCGGCCGGTCAGTGTGCGGCTGGGTATATCCCGTTCTCGGACCAGAACTCACCGACCCTGACAGTTGACTACCGGAACGAGCTCGGCGACCACGCCCAGTGGAAAGCCCACTGACTCCGGCTCGGCCCTGACAGCGGTCAGGCACGGGGCACCATCGCGCGCCCGAGGTTCATCCGGACTCTGAAGTTTCCGACATTGTTCAGTTTCCAGGACGCGAAACTCGGGAACATCTGAGTTCGGATCGAGGTCACGCCCCTGAACCCGGGAACATCTGAGTTCGGATCGACGTGCTGTGGTCCCGAGGGCGGGACATCGGATACCGCAGTGACGTCGACGACCGTCAGGGCGCCGCACCGGCCTCGCAGACGCCGTCCCGGCGGTGCTGCGGCCCGCCTCCCCGACCAGGGCCAGTCGGTGCGGGCGCGCAAGCGCCGTTTCCGGGGTGTCGCGTATGCCAGCCCGGCTAGCTCCCGTCGGTCGCGTCCTCGACCCTCTTGCTGGCGCGGCCGGCCCCTTTGGCGACATCCGCCTTGACGTCACCGGCAGCCCCGGCCACGTCGTCGGCGACATCGCCGGCGGTGTCGCCCGCCTGGTCCGCAACCTCGCCGAGCACGTCGACCGTGTCGGAGCCGGCGTCCTTGGCCGAGTCGACGGAGTCCGCCGCATCGCCGGCTTTGTGCTTGGCCGAGCCCGCGGCGTCGCCAGCAGCGTCCTTGGCGGAGTCGACGAAGTCCGCCGCATCGCCGGCTTTGTGCTTGGCCGAGTCCACCGCGTCGCTCGCGGCGTTCTTCGCGGCGTCGGCCGATTTGGTCACGTCGTGGGTGATGTCCCCGGCCTTGGTGCTCAGGGCGTGAGTGGCTTCACTAACCGACTCCTTGGCCTTGTCCGCGAGGTCGGATGCCTTGTCGGCCGCCGTGCTCGCCGCACTGGCGACACCGCCCTTGGCGGACGAGACCCGGTCACTGAAGGTCGAACCCGTCGAACTCGTCGAACCGCGACCGGAGGCCGGGGGCGTGTACGTGCTCGAAGGCGTCGCCCAGGGGTCCTCCTTGGGCTTGCGGTTCGCGAGCACGACCACGACGGCGCCGATGGCCGCCACGATGCCGAGGCCGATGAGCAGCTTGCCCTTGCCGCCTGCCTTCGACGTGACGACGTCGGCTGTCCGGTTGGAGACGTCGACGGTCTGGTCCTTCGCGGCCACGACCTGGTCCGTGGCGCTGACGGTGGCGCTGACGGCGTGCTCTTTGGCGGTATGTGCCGCCGCGACGACGGTGGCAATGGCCGCCGAGAGCCTGGGCAGCCAGTCGTCGACGATGGCGTCGTGCGCCGCGTCGACCTTGGGCGTGAGCCCGTCGACGGCGCCCTGGACCTTCGGCGCGGCGACGCCGAGCGCCTTGTCGACGTAAGGCCTGGCCTTGTCGACGGCCGTCTCGACGACGGGCTGCAGTCGTTCGCTCGCGGCCTCGTAGGCCTCCTCGAGGCGTGGCTTCGACCACTCGACTGCCGCCTCTGCACGGTCCCGGGCTACGGGGGCGTAGGTGCGGGCCGCTTCGGCCGCCGCGTGCGCCGCATCCTGGGCACGTTCGCGGACGACCGGCCCGTAGGACGAGGCGAGGTCGGCGCTACGACTCGTGGCGGCGTCCGCCCGGTCGCGTACGGCGTCGACATAGCCGGCATACGAGGGATCCTTCTTCCGACCGAACACAGTTCCTCCTGCAGGCTGCTCTCGGGTGCGCCCCTTGTGGGCCCGTGTGTGCCCGTGTGTGCCCTGATGGGCCTTTGTGGGCATGAAACGGTATTGCCTCGGTCCCATCCTGCCCTGTTTCCGTACGCCGCACACCACTGCCTCGCAGGTGAGAGGCACTGGAGCGTCATCGGGCAGCGCGGGAGCTCATGGGAGGATGACGGCATGAAGGCAATCCTGCACACGAACCTCGGCGACATCGCCGTCACCCTCTTCGCCAACGAGGCCCCCAAGACCGTTGAGAGCTTTGTCGGACTGGCCAAGGGAGAGAAGGAGTACAAGGACGACGCGGGCCGCACCAACCCCACGCCGTTCTTCGACGGGTTGATCTTCCACCGGATCATCAGCGGGTTCATGATCCAGGGCGGTGACCCGCTGGGGAAGGGCTTCGGCGGTCCCGGATACACCTTCGACGACGAGATTCACCCCGACAAGACCTTCACCAAGCCCTACCTGCTGGCGATGGCCAACTCCGGCAAGCGAATGGGCAAGGGCACCAACGGTTCGCAGTTCTTCATCACCGTCGGCGCGACCCCTCACCTCAACGGCAAGCACACGATCTTCGGCGAGGTCGCCGACGGGCCGAGCCGTGAGGTCGTCGACCGGATAGCCCGGGTCGAGACCGACCGGTCGGACAAGCCTCGTGAGGACATCGTCATCGAGAGCGTCACCTTCGACGAGAACGCCTGACACCCGGAACCACCGGGGACCGCAGGCACGTTCGACAGGCACGATGAGCGAGCACCACGCATACCAGGCACCCGTCGACGTGCCCGTCTGCCCACGGCACCCCGACCGCGAGTCCCATGTGCGCTGCCAGCGCTGTCACCGGCCGGTGTGCCCGGAGTGCCAGCGTCCGGCTGCCGTGGGTGTGCAATGCGTCGACTGCGTCCGCGAGCAGGCCCGGTCCGTCCGACCCACCGTCACGGTGTTCGGCGGTCGGGCGCGCGACCCGGGCTGGGCCTCGAAGGTCATCATCGCCGTCTGCGTCGTGCTGTTCCTGGGACAGATGGTCCGTCCGGCCCTGACCAACGAGCTCGCGTTCGCCCCGGTCGTGGGCTGGAGCGAACCGTGGCGGATGCTGACGGCCGCCTTCCTGCACAGCCCGAGCAACTACCTGCACATCGCGTTCAACATGCTCTGCCTCTGGCAGATCGGGCCCTACCTCGAAGGGCTGCTGGGGCGGACCCGGTTCGTCGTGCTCTACCTCGTCAGCGCCATCGGCGGATCGGCCGGAGTGGTCCTCATCGCTGCCGCACCGACCAGTCTGGTCAGCGTCACAGCCGCCCAGAACGACTACCAGTCCTGGTTCACCGCCGTCGTGGGGGCGTCCGGTGCAGTCTTCGGGTTGTTCGGCGCGCTGCTCGTGCTGAACCGGCACCTCGGCCGGACGACCGCAGGCATCGGGATCACGATCCTGCTGAACGCGGTCCTGGGTTTCATCGTCCCGGGCATCGCCTGGCAGGCGCACGTCGGCGGCTTCGTTACCGGGTTTGCCTGCGCCGGGGTGATCGCGCTGCTCAACAAGGAGCACCTGCGACGGTATGCGCTCGCCGGCCTTCTCGGGGTGCTCGCCCTGGTGCTGGCCGCGATGGCGGTCAAGTACTCCGCCGTGCCCCCGGTGCTGCGCTGAGCTGACCCGACGGACTTACACCGGTGTCATTTGTCCCCATGCTGGGGACAACACTGTGGACAACCTCAGCGCCAGCGCATCGCCATGCCGAACCCGGCGAGCAGCAGGGCGAAGCCGATGACCAGGTTGCCGTAGTTGAACTTGCCAATCGGCCAGGCGCCCTGGGTGATGTAGAAGACGACGATCCAGGCGAGGCCGAGCAGGAGCAGGGTGACGAAGACGGGAACCCACCACTCGGGGTTGGGCGCCTGCGCCTTGGACTTGGCGGGCGGCGTGTAGCTCGCCCGCTTGTCGCGGCCTTTGGACTCGGGCACCGGGTGACTCCTTGGGAGGGTGGATCCAGCAGAACTGTCGGTGGCTTAGCGTAGTTCCTGCCACGCCGAGGAGCGGAAACCTGTGCCACCCACCAGCAGCACGTCAGCGCGCCAGCCGACCCCACCGCGTCGACAGACCCCACCCCGCCGACACGAGGAGTCCCGCCGGCCGCGGCGGCGCCCGTCGACGTGGGCGTTAGTGGTGCCGGTGGCCGCGGCGCTGGCCGGCGTGCTCTTCGCGACGAGCTTCAGCACTGCCCAGGGGACCGACCTGCGGACCGCCGGCCGGGACCTACCGAGCCTGGTCGCGGCTGCCAGCCGCGACGTCGCCAGCAAGGCCGAACAGGTGAGCGCGTTGCAGTCCCAGGTCGACGACCTCAACGCGGCCGCCGCTCCGGGCAACGCCTCCCTGGCCGACATCAGCGCACGGATGGCTGCGCTCGCGCCCGGCGTCGGCACGACGGCCGTGCGGGGCGCCACGCTGCAGGTCTCGCTCGACGACGCCCATCGCACCGCCGCCTCGTTGCCGAAGCCCTACGGTCCGGACGACATCGTGGTCCACCAGCAGGATGTCCAGGGTGTCGTCAACGCGCTGTGGGCGGGCGGCGCGGAAGCGATGATGATCCAGGACCAGCGGGTCATCGCAACGACCGCGGTCCAGTGCGTCGGCAACACCTTGCTGCTGCAGGGGCGTGTCTACTCGCCGCCCTACGTAGTCACCGCCATCGGCGACCCCGACCGGATGCGCGCCGCCCTCGACGCTGACCCGCAGGTGAAGATCTACCGCGAGTGGGTCGACGCGGTCGGTCTTGGCTGGGACGTCACGCAGAAGGACTCCGCCGAGCTCCCGGCATACACCGGCCCGGTCTCGCTCGACGCGGTGCGGGGCGAGTGAGCTGCCGGTGAGTGGCCGATGAGCTGCCGATGAGCAGCCGATGAGCAGGGTCCGGGCGACGATCGGGGTCGTCGGGGAGCTGTCGATCACCCTCGGCGTGCTGCTCTTGCTGTTCGTCGTCTGGCAGCTCGGCTATGTGGGCGTCGTCGAGTCGAACAACCAGGCGGGCATCGTGTCGGGGCTCGAGCAGCAGTTCGACGCGCCACACCCGGTCGGCGGCGGATCTCCTACGACGTCGGCGCCGCTGACCGCGGCGGACCTCACCGACGGCAGCGTCTTCGCGGTCCTGCGCATCCCCCGCCTCGGCGGACCGACCTGGGCCAAACCGGTCCTGCAGGGAGTCGGCCTCGACGTGCTGGCCAAGGGCCTCGGCCACTACCCACAGACTCAGCTACCCGGCGAGGTCGGGAACGTGTCGATCGCCGGCCACCGCGCCGGCCATGGGAACCCGCTGATCAACATCGATGCGATCAAGCCAGGGGATGTCATGGTGCTGGAGACCCGCGACGGCTGGTACGTCTACCGGGCGGTCCGCACCGAGATCGTCCCGCCGACGACGGTCGAGGTGCTCGCGCCGGTTCCCGGACAACCCGGCGTCACTCCCACGCAGGCCTGGTTCACGCTCACCTCCTGCGACCCCCGCTACGGCTCGACGAACCGCTACATCGTCTTCTCCCACCTCGAACAGTCCATCCCGCGCGCGCAGGGCCTGCCCGAAGGACTCCTCGCCGACCCCGCCGCGCAGAGCTGAGGAGCACCGCCGATGTATGCCGCCCTCTGGCGCCTGCTCCCAGGCAGCCGCCTCGTCCGCATCCTCCAGATGGTCGCGCTGGCGGCCGTCGTCGTCTGCGTCCTGTTCGTCTGGGTGTTCCCGGCGATCGCGCCGCACCTACCCTTCGAGGACGTCACCATCGAACCCTCGACGGGAACCCCCACGCCATGACCCAGCACAGGACCTCCAGCCTGATGAGACCGAGCCGATGACCGACACCCGGATCCTCGTCGTCGACAACTACGACAGCTTCGTCTTCACGATCGTCGGATACCTCCAGCAGCTCGGCGCGGTGTGCGAGGTGGTCCGCAACGACGCTGTGTCACCTGCCGACGGTGCCGATTTCGACGGCGTGCTCGTCTCGCCCGGACCGGGCACGCCGCAGGAGGCGGGGGTCAGCATGAGGATGATCGAGGCGTGCGCCGAGCGCGACCAGCCGATGCTCGGCGTCTGCCTGGGGCACCAGGCGCTGGGTGTCGTCCTCGGTGCGACAGTCGGTCGCGCGCCCGAGCTCCTGCACGGCAAGACCTCGCGGATCCACCACGACGGCAGCGGCGTCCTCGACGGGCTCGGCTCGCCGTTCACGGCGACCCGGTACCACTCGCTGACCATCGACCCGGCCACCCGCCCGGCTGAGCTGGTCGCCAACGGCCACACCGACACCGGGGTGATCATGGCCGTCCGGCACGCCTCCCTGCCGTTGCACGGCGTGCAGTTCCACCCCGAGAGTGTGCTGACCGAAGGCGGTCATCGACTGCTGGCGAACTGGCTCACGCTGTGCGGCATGCAGGGTGCCGTGGACCGGTCGGTCGGGCTCAGCCCGCTCGTCCACGGCGTGCTCACGGGGGTGGCGTCGACGTCGTAGCGCCGGTCCGGCTGGTGGCCGTGCCCGAAGTTGTCGACGTCGTTGGTGGTGTCGTCCTCGTGGTCGTCGCAGGAGTCGTCGGCGGCGCGGTAGCCGTCTGAGTGACCGTGACGGTCGTGGGAGGTGTCGTCGGTCGTTGGGCCACCTTGAGCGTGACCCGGCTCCCGACGTCGACTATCGTCCCCGTGGCCGGCGACTGGTCGAGGACTGTGCCTTCGACCGCGTTGGCGTCCGGCACCTGGGTCAGATCGGCCAGCAACCCCAGCTTGGTCAGCGCGTCCTGGGCCAGGGCGTAGTTCTTGGTCCGCACGTCGGGAACCGGGACCTGACCCGTGGCGACGCGCAAGGTGATCGGTGTCGTGAGCGGGACGACCGCGCCGACGGCCGGGTCGGTGCTGACGACGTTGCCCTTCTGTTGGGCATTGTCGTTGACCGGAACGATCCCGGACACGGTGAACCCCAGCGAGCGCAGCGCGGTGATCGCGGCGTCCTGGGTGAACCCGACCACGTTGCCGACCCCTGCCTCGCCCGGCCCGGTCGACACGTCCAAGCTGACCGTCGAGCCCGGGTTGACGTTGGTGCCCTCCTTGGGGTTCTGCGCAACCACGGTGCCCTTGGGGACCTCGTTGTTGGTCACGTTGTTGACCTGCGGCGCGAGGTTCTTTGCCGTCAGCGCCGCCCGAGCCGCTTCGGAGGTCAGCCCGACCACCCGGGGCACGGCGACCTGGTCGGGCGGGCTCTCCCGAGAGAACAGATTCACCCCGCCCCACACGGCACCCGCCAGCAGCACCAGCACGCCGACGACGATCGCGGCATACACCCACCCCGAGCGTTTGTCGTCCTGGTCGGGGTCGCGCCCGACAGTGAGCGGGTCCTGCGTGTCGGGGGCCTTGCGTGGGCCCAACAGCTGGGTCGCCGCGCCCTCGCCGGCGCCCCCGCCGGACCCGCCGGCTCCGGCCAGGGCGGCAACCGCAGCTCCAGCTGTCGCGGCGATCAGCGGCCGTCCCTCGCGGGCGGCGACCAGGTCGTTCCTGAACTCGGTGGCGCTCTGATAACGGTGCTCACGGTTCTTGGCCAGCGCGTGCAGCGTCACGTCGTCATAGGCGGTCGGGACGTCGTGGTTGAGGCTCGACGGCCGCCGAGCCGGTTCACCCACGTGCTGGTATGCCACGGAGACCGCTGAGTCCCCGACGAACGGCGGTTGCCCGGTGAGCAGCTCGAACAGCATGCACCCGGTCGAGTAGAGGTCCGACCGGGCGTCGACCGGCAGCCCTTGGGCCTGCTCGGGCGAGAGGTACTGCGCGGTGCCGATGACGGCCTGCGTCTGGGTCATCGTCGCAGAGGTGTCCGCCATCGCCCGGGCGATCCCGAAGTCCATCACCTTGACGTCGCCGCGCCTGGTCAGCATGACGTTGGCCGGCTTGATGTCCCGGTGGACGATCCCCATCCGGTGGCTGTAGGCGAGCGCGGCCAGCACTCCCTCGGTGATCCGCGCGGCCTCTGACGGCGCGATGACGTTCTCGCGGCTGAGCTTGGCGCGCAACGTCTCGCCGTCGACGTGCTCCATGACGATGTAGGGCAATGGCGCGCTGGCGCCGCCGGCGTCGGTCGTCGTGTCCTCGCCGGAGTCGAAAATGGCCACGATCGAGGGGTGGTTGAGGCCGCCCGCCGCCTGGGCCTCCCGGCGGAACCGGGTGAGGAAGTTGCTGTCCCTCGCGAGGTCGGTGCGCAGCAGCTTGAGTGCCACCGGCCGGTCGAGCCGGGTGTCGTAGCCGAGGTGCACCTCGGCCATCCCTCCCCGCCCGATCAGCTCACCGACCTCGTAACGTCCCCCCAGCAGTCGTGCCGTGCTCACGGTCCCCCCGTCGCGTTGCCGTTCGACACCGTCAGTGTGACGGTCGACGTGAGCGCCACCCGTCCGATCGGGCTGATGTCGATGACCGTGCCCGCCGGCGACGCGTCGTTCTTCTCGTTGACGATGATCGCGCTCTCGGGGAACTTGTAGCTGACCAGGATCGACTTGGCTGCACCCACGGGCCGTCCGACGAAGTCCGAGGCCACGATGTTGGCCGTCGCCGGGGCGGCCGTCGTCGTGGTCGTCGTCGTGCTCGGCGCCGTCGAAGTCGTCGACGTCGTGGGCGGAGCCGAGGTCGTCGTGGTGGTGGTCGTGGACGACGACACCGTCGAGGTGGTGGGCTGCGGCGTAGGCGTGGTCCGGTTGTTGCTGACGAACGAGTAGGCGAAGAACCCGATCGCGAGCACCGCGACGATGATCGGCAGCCACCAGAGGCCGATCCCCCGCTTCTTCGGCGGCTCCTCGGCATAGCGCGGCTGCGGGACGCCGTCCTCGTAGCCCTCGTCGTAACCCGCCTCGTACTCGGGGTATGCCGCAGGGATCACCGAGGTGGCGCTGGCCGGTCCGTCCTGGGGAGCGAGCACCTGCGTACCGGCCGGGTCGGTGTCTCCGGTGTGCACCACCTCGGTCGCCGCGGGCACGGTCGCGAGTCCAGCGACTGGCATACCGAGGGCTGCGGCGAGGGCTGCCGCTGACCGGGGACGGTTCTCGGGGTTCTTCAGCAGGCACTGCTCGATGACGTCGCGTAAGTCCGTGGGCACGGTGTCCGGCAGCGGCGGCGGCGCGTCGTTGACCTGCATCAACGCCGTGGCGACGGCCGAGCCTGCCTCGAACGGCTTGCGCCCCGTGAGCATCTCCTGGCCGATGATGCCGAGGGCGTAGATGTCGCTGGCCCCCGTCGTCACCCGGCCGAGGGCCTGCTCGGGGGAGAGGTACTGCGGGGTGCCGAGCACCTCGCCGGTCCGCGTGTGGGAGGCGCCGTCGACCGCCCGCGCGATCCCGAAGTCCGTGAGCTTCACCCGCCCGTCGGGGGTGACCAGGATGTTGGCCGGCTTCACGTCGCGGTGCACGACGCCCGCCGCGTGCGCCGCGGCGAGGGCGAGCGCGGCCTGGCCGAGGATGCTGCGGACGCGGGACGGAGGCACCGGCCCGCGCGCGATGATCGCGGACAGCGGCTCCCCGTCGACCAGCTCCATGACAAGGTACGCGGTGCCGTCGTCCTCGCCGTAGTCGTAGGTCGTCGCGATGTTCTGGTGGGCCAGCGACGCGGTATGCCGCGCCTCGTCCCGGAAGCGCTCGGCAAACGTCGGGTCGGCGCTCACGGCCGCCCGCATCACCTTGACGGCGACCTCACGGCCGAGCACGGAGTCGGTCGCCCGCCAGACGTCCCCCATCCCGCCGGCCGCGATCCGGTCGGTCAGCGTGTAGCGACCACCGAGGGTCATGCCTGTCTCTGGGTTCATTGGCTGAGCACCGCTTCCATGACTGCCTTGGCAATGGGTCCGGCCAGACGGCCCCCGGCGGCCTCGCTGCCGGCGTTGCCGCCGTCCTCGACGACCACGGCGACCGCGATCTTGGGGTCGTTCGCCGGGGCGAACGCGGTGAACCAGGCGTGCGGCGGTTTGCCGTTGCCCTGTTCGGCCGTCCCGGTCTTGCCGGCGACCTGCACCCCGTCGATCTTCGCCGGGGTGCCGGTGCCGTTGTCGACGACCGAGGTGAGCATCGTCGTCAGGGTGGCAGCCGTCTGGGGTGACACGGCGACCGAGAGCCGCTCCGGTGTGGCCGAGTCGATGGTCTGCAGGTCCGCGCTGAGCACAGTCTGCACCAGATAGGGCCGCATGAGGATCCCGCGGTTGGCGATCGCCGCGCTGACCATCGCGATCTGCATCGGCGTGACGCGGACGTCGAACTGACCGATCGCCGACTGCGCCGTCTGGGCCTGGTTGATCCCGGTCGGGAACCTGCTGGGGTCGACCCGGGTCGGGATCCGCAACGTGGTTCCGAACCCGAACTTCGAGGCCTGGGCGGCGAGCTTGTCGGCGCCCACCTGCATACCGAGGTAGCCCATTGCGGTGTTGCACGAGATCTCGAGGGCGTGCTGCAAGGTGGTCTGGTCATTGGGACCGCACGCACGCCGGTCGTAGTTCGGCAGTCCGACGTTGGTCTGGGGGAGGGTGAGCACGGCGGGGGCGGGGATCAGGCTCTGGTCGTTGACGACGCCGTTCTCCAACGCGGCCGACGCGGTGACGATCTTGAAGACCGACCCGGGCGGGTAGAGGTTGCCGCTGATCGCCCGGTTGACCAGCGGCTGGGTGGGATCGGTGGTCAGGGACTTCGAGGAGGCGACGACGGCGGTCTGGTCGTGCTGCGACAGCGTGTTGGGGTCGTACTCCGGGTGCGAGACCATCGCCAGGATCGCGCCGGTCTTGGGATCGAGAGCGACGACGGCCCCGCGCTGGTTGCCGAGGGCGGCGCTGGCGGCCTGCTGGGCCTTGGCGTTGATCGTGGTCTTCAGGCTCGCGCCCACGGGTGTGCGGCCGGTCAACAGGTCGGTGACCCGGGTGTAGAACAGCTCGTCCGACTGACCGGACAGCAGGTCGTCGGCCGAGCTTTCGAGGCCGCCGCCGGCGCCGTAGGTGTAGGAGAAGTAGCCGGTGACGTGGCTGTAGAGCTGCGCCGCGGGATAGGTCCGCAGGAAGGCGATCTCCTGGTTGGGTGTCGCGACCGACTTCGCGATCGGCTGGTCGCCGACGAGGATCTGGCCGCGATCGCGCGAGTAGTTGTCCAGCAACGTGCGCCGGTTGTCCGGGCGGGCGTTGATGGACGGCGCGAAGATCACCTGGATCAGCGTGGTCGAGACGAGCAGCGCGACGAAGAGGAGGGCCACCACGGAGGTCACCCGGCGCAGCGGGGTGTTCATCGCATCGCCACCACCTCGGTGGGGCTGGTGGTGCCCGCGCCGGGCTGGCGTTCCTCGGGCGGGGAGTCCCCGACCGGTCGGCGGGCCTGGTCGGAGATGCGCAGGAGGATCGCCATCAGCGTCCAGTTCGCGAGCAGCGAGGATCCGCCGAGCGACATGAACGGCGTCGTCAGCCCGGTCAGCGGGATGACCCGGGTGATGCCGCCGATGACGACGAAGACCTGCAGCGCGACGGAGAACGCGAGCCCGAAGGCGAGCAGCTTGCCGAACCCGTCGCGCACCCCCAGCGCGGTGCGCATGCCACGCTGGACGAACAGGGCGTACAGGCACAGCAGCGCGACCACCCCGAAGAGTCCGAGCTCCTCACCGAAGCTGGCGAAGATGAAGTCGCTGTTGGCGAAGGCGACCAGCCACGGCCGACCTTGCCCCAGCCCGGTGCCGAACAGCCCCCCGGCGGCCATCCCCATGATGCCTTTGGCGAGCTGGTCGGACTGGGCCAGCGAGCTGGCCGAGAACGGGTCCAGCCAGAGGTCGACCCGCACCTGGACGTGCTCGAACAGCCGGTATGCCAGGTAGGCGCCACCCGCGAACAGCACCAGACCGATGGCGATCCAGCTCGGCCGCTCGGTCGCGATGTAGAGCATCCCGACGAACAGGCCGAAGAACAGCAGTGAGGAGCCGAGGTCGCGCTCGAAGACGAGGACCGCGAGGCTGACCAGCCAGGCGATGAGGATTGGACCGAGGTCGCGGCCGCGCGGGAACGTGAAGCCCATGACCTTGCGCCCGGCCAGTGAGAGCACGTCGCGCACCTGCACGAGGTAGCCCGCGAAGAACACGGTGAGGGCGAGCTTGGCGACCTCGCCCGGCTGGAACGACAGCGGGCCGAGGCGGATCCAGATGCGTGAGCCGTAGATCGTGGTGCCGACGACGGGCGCGAGCGGCAGGAGGAGCAGGACGAGACCGATCGCCATGGCGGTGAAGGTCCGGCGGCGCAGCCAACGGTGGTCGCGCAGCAGGATCAGGACGAGCGCGGCGACCACGACCGAGAGGCCGGTCCAGACCAGCTGGCGTCCCGCGTCGCTGTTGACACCTGTGCGGCCTCCGGCGAGGTCGAGGCGGTGGATCATCACCAGCCCGAAACCATTGAGGAGCGTGGCAATCGGCAGCAGCAACGGGTCTGCGTATGCCGCCCGCCACCGGAGCACGAGGTGGAACGCCAAGACCAACCCGAGCAGCCCACCGCCGACCGTCAGCAGCTGCGCGGGGACCGTCTCTCTCACGCCGAGGTCGACGCTGACCCAGGCGAGCAGGGTGATGCCGACGGCGAGCAGGATGAGCAGCAGCTCGACGTTGCGCTGGTTGCGCGCGTTGATGGTCTCGACGGTCACGCTCATGGCGTCGGTCCGGTCGTGAGCAGCGTGTTGGGGGTGACCGGCGCGATCGTCACGGTGCCGCTGTCGGTGGCTGTCGGGGCGGATGTCGAGGCGCTGGCTGTCGTCGGTGGCGTTACTGGGACCTGTCCGCACGGCACGCCGAGGGCCGCCTGCGCCCGGCACTGGGCCGCCTGCTCACGCAGGGTCTGGACCCGCGCCGCGGCGTCGACCTCGTTGCTGCCGATGGGGATTCCGGAGGTCACCAGGTCCTGGATCAGCGTCGGCAGGTCGGACAGCGGGATGTCGGTGACCTGGTCCACGTGCGACAGCTCGATCGGACCGAGGTTCTGGGGAACGCCGCGGAAGAGTGCGACGTAGCCACCCGAGGCGGCGAGGTAGAGCTGGGTCTGGCTCCAGGCATACCCGGCCCATCCGGCTGCGGCCAGGACGAGCACGACGACCGCCGCTAGCAGGCTTCGGCGGACCCTGACCGTGCGCCGCGACGGGTGGGGGACGAGTGCGGCGACTTCGTCCTCGTCGTGCGGGCTCTCCGCGGGTCGCAGCGAGCGGACCAGGCTGGCGGCCTTCTCGGCCGGGCTGATCGGGAGCCCGCGGGTGCGCTTGCCCTCACGGTCCCGCAGGGAGGCGGCTCCGACGATCTGGGGGCTGGTGTTGGGAGCCTCGGACGTGGCGAGGTCGACGACGTCCGCGACGACGACCGTCACGTTGTCGCGCGCACTCGCCTTGAGCGCGACCTCGATGAGCCGGTCCGCGGCGGCTGCGGGCCCGGACGCCTCGGTCAGGATCTCCTCGATGATGTCCCGGCGCACGAAGTCGGAGAGACCGTCCGAGCAGAGCAGGTAACGGTCGCCGGCCTTGAGCTCGCGCACGGACAGGTCCGGTTCGTCGTCGGTCTGGCCGGTCATCACCCGGGTCACCAGCGAGCGCTGCGGGTGGTCCTCGGCCTCCTCCGGCGTGATCCGGGACTCGTCGACGAGCTGCTGCACGAACGAGTGGTCCTTGGTGATCTGGCTGAGAACACCGCCGCGCAACAGGTAGGCGCGGGAGTCGCCGATGTGGGCCATCGCCAGCTTGTTGCCGGTGCGGAGCATGGCGATGGTGGTGCTGCCCATGCCCTGCAGCTTCGGGTTGTCCTCCATCGCGCGCCGCAGCCGCGTGTTCGCGTCGCGGACCGAGCGTTCGAGGGTCGGCAATGCCTGCTCGGCTCCGATGCTCTCTCCGTCGAGGGGCGCGAGCTGTCCGACGATGAGCGAGCTGGCGACGTCGCCCGCGGCGTGGCCACCCATGCCGTCGGCGAGGACGAGCAGGTGCGGGCCGGCATACCCGCTGTCCTCGTTGCGTGACTTGGGTCCCAGACCGAGGTCGGTCCGCGCCGCGTAGCGCAGGGCGATGGCCATCGGTCAGTCCCGCAGCTCGAGTGTGGTGCGGCCGATGCGGATGACGGCGCCGGTCTCCACGGGGACCGCGCCGGTGATCTTCACGCCGCCCACGGTGGTGCCGTTGCGCGAGCCCTGGTCTTCGACGAACCACCCGTCGCCACGGGAAAAGATGCGGGCGTGCCGGCTGGAGGCGAACTCGTCGTCGATCACCAACGTGCACTCCGGCGCCCGACCGACGAGCACCCCGCCCCGCCCCAGGGGTAGTGACGTTCCGGCCAGCTGGCCGTCTGTGACGACGAGGGTCGTGGGCAGGCCTCGCCGTCGCGGCGGGCGGGCCGGTGCCGGCGCGGAAGCCTGAGGGGAAGCCTGCGCGGCTCTCGCCGGGGGGGCCGGCCGCGGGGCGCGCGCGGCCTTGCGCGCCGACCGGGCCGAGATGCGCGTGCCGTAGATGTCCCGGCGCAGGACCAGGGCGAGGCTGAGGACGAAGACCCACAGGAGGGCGAGCAGTCCGAGCCGCACGACCGTGGAGGTGAGCTCACTCACGAGGGCGTCACCGCTTGCCGGGCCGGAAGACCGCCTGAGTGCGTCCGACAGTGATCTGGTCGCCCTCACCGAGCCGGGTGCTGGTGATGCGCTCACCGTTGACGTAGGTCCCGTTCGTCGAACCGAGGTCCCGGATCGAGGTGACGAGATGCGGGCCGTCGTTGGTGACCCGGACCTCGCAGTGCCGACGGGAGATGCCGGGGTCGTCGAGGACGATGTCCGCCAGTTCGTCGCGCCCGATCACGGTGTGCGCGCCGATGAGGGGGTAGCGCTCGCCGTCGATGACGAGCCAGGGCCGTTGGACGGGGCTGGGGGCCGGCCGACTGGGGGCAGAGGCGGCGGGATTCACGTGCGGATTCGCGTGGGGATGGGGCGCGGGGGCGCCGGCGGGCTGCGGCTCCGGCGCCCACTGTGGCGCGGGCTGAGCCGACTGCGCCCGCTGGGGCAGCTGGGTGCTCGGGGCGATCGAACGGCGCGAGGTGGCGGGACGTACCCGGAACACCCCCGTCTCCAGCTCGTCGTCCTTGTGGAACGTCACCTGGACCGGCCCACCCGGTTGGTAGCGCTGTGAGTCGGCGTGCTCTTGGGCGGCAGCGACGAGCTCGTCCGAGAGGGCGTCCTCATATCCGGACAGCCGGTCGAAGTCGGTCGTGCTCAGCTCGACGGTGTAGATGTTCGGGACCATCGTGCGGCCGTGGCCCATGACGGCGGCGCGGTCGTCCATGGCGCGTCGGATCGCCGAGGCCAGCTCGACGGGCTGGACCTCGGACTTGAAGGCCTTGGCGAAGGCACTGTTGACCGCTCGTTCCAGGCCACGTTCGACCTTGTCGAACAGTCCCACTGCGCCTCCTCCTCGTTCGTCCTCGGCGTTCTCTCGGCTGTGTCTCGGCTGCATCTCGCTGTACACCCGCGGGCCGCGCACCACGTCGGCACTGTGCTGAACGGGTCGGGGCTGAACGGGTCGGGTCGGCACAGGTGGGTTCATGGTAGCCGCCGCAAGCAGGGAGTCCGGGGAGCGACGGGGTGCGCTGGGGCAGTCCCGGCGGTCGTGCGCGCGGCGGGTCGACGAAGGTGCGTCCCGGCATACCTGCTGGTGGCGGGCACACGAAGCCGCGGTGTTCCGTACCCTGGGGAGGTGAGGATCGAGCTGCCCGAGGATTACCTGCCGCCGCAGCCCACCCACCCCACCTACGGCTACCTCACGCCCGAGGAGCTCGTGGACTTCGAGGCGGAGGAGCGGATCCGGCTCGGGATCGTGCCGTCGGTCGAGGAGGGCGAGCTCGGGGACCTCGGTGAGGGCGAGCAGCCCGGCGGCGCTGTCGCTGCGGCTCGCGTCCCCCGGTCGTCGCGGGCGCCCGAAGAGACCCAGCAGGGGAACCCCGACTGGACGGCCCATGGTCTGCTCATCCCCGACGAGGTGGAGGTCTCGCAGCGCCGGCTGGTTCGCGAGCCGGTCGCCCTGCAGCCGGGTGAGGACGAGACCTTGGGCAAGGTTGTCGGGGCCGAGGTGCTGGCCGAGCCCGAGCAGGTCGTGGAGGCGCCCGGGTATGCGTCGGGCGGCTGGGTGCCGTCCGAACCGGTGGTCGAGGAGCTGAGTGCGCCGGCTGGATCTCAGGCGCCCGAGATTCCGTCGACAGTGCTGGGGCAGGTGACGGACTACACGTGGGACGCCTACCGGCAGGAGTGGGTGTCCCGCACCGCGAACCGGGTCGCCTCGACCCCCACCGGCGGCGGCCGACAGGTCGTGGTCGAGGAACCCAACGTCGACGTCGCCGCGGCCGCGGGCGGCAGGGGCGCGACCTCGTCGTGGACGAGTGCGGACGGGCAGACGTACCGCTGGGACGCCCGCGGCCAGCGGTGGATCGTCGAAGGACCGTCGGCCTGAAGGGCTGACGAGCTCGGCGAGTTTGGCGAGTTTGGCGATGGTGCGGGCCATGCAGCACACTGGGCCCCGCGCGCGAGTGGCGGAATGGCAGACGCGCTGGCTTCAGGTGCCAGTGCCCGCAAGGGCGTGGGGGTTCAAGTCCCCCCTCGCGCACACGACACATACATGCAGTCCGCGCCGCCATCGGGCTGGCCGGGCTGCGCCGTCTCATCACCGACGTCGATGACGCCGACACCTATGTCTGCCGCCCGCACGCTCTGGGGGAAATCCGAGACGCGCTCCTCGGGCGGCGACTACGTCGGGACCACACCCCCCGCTCCGTCCGCCAGCCACGCAACCCGGCGTGGAACCGGTTCACCCTGACCTTCGATGACGACGGTGAGCTGCGGCTGTTCGACACGCGCCGGCTGAGCCGGGTGCGCCTCGATGCCGACCGCGAGCGCCTCGGGCCGGACGCCCAGGACATCACCCTGGTGCAGTTCCGGGCGCGGGTCGGGCGCGGGTCGTCGGCGGCCAAGACCTGGCTGCTCGACCAGTCCGTCGTTGCCGGCGTCGGGAACCTGCTCGCCGACGAGACTCTCTGGCAGGCGCGCATCTCGCCGCGACGCTCCGCCGACGATCTCGACGACGACGAGCTCGCCGTCTTGCGGCGGGCACTTCGTGCGGCCACTCGTCGGGCCATCCTGCGCGGCGGCGTACCCACCGGCAGCTTCATTCCCGCCCGCAAGCGCGGCGGCCACTGCCCTCGTTGCGGCGCCGAGCTCGACCGGGCGACGGTCGGCGGCCGCACGACCTACTGGTGCCGGACGAACAGCGGTAGCTGCAGTGACGGGGAAGCGCGCAGCCTCAGGCCGCCGCGACCTTGGCCATGAACGCCACCGTCGCCGCAATGATCTGCTGCTGCGCGACCTCACGGGACACCGAAGGCGCCCCGTCGCCCGGCTGTTCGCCGTAGTCGCCGAAGAACGCGTGCACCCCGCCCTCGACCGCCACGAACGTTGCGCTGGGTGGGAGCTTGGCCCGGCTCGCCTCGATATCAGCCGGGGTCGAGAGGCCGTCGTTGGTCCCGGACACCGAGGTGACAACCAGGTCGGTCCGGGCGGCCAGGGACCCGAGCGGGTAGGACGCCCAGAACAGCAGTCCGCGCACGAGCGGCTTCTGCTGCTCGGCATACGATCCGGCTGCGACGCCGCCCAGGCTGTGGCCGGCGACCGACCACCGGGTGATACCAGGGTTGGCGGCGATCACGTTGCCGGGATCGCCGATCGACAGGAAGCCGATGTCGAACGGCTGCTTGACGATCACCACGAGATAACCGGCCTCCGCGACCGGCTTCAGCAGCGCGACGTAGGCGCGCGGGTCGACCTTGGCGCCGGGCTGGAAGACGAGCCCAGCCCGGGGGGTCGTCCCACCCGCGGGCGTGAGGACGATCCGGGTGGGTGAGCTCTCCACCGTGACCGCCGACGTCGACTGCATGGCGGAGACGGGATCGGTGGCCGGCAGCGGGATGAGGTAGACGATCCCGCCGAGCAGCAGCACGGTGCCGACGACGCCGAGGACCCGGCCGATGACCAGCCCTGCCCCACCGCGCCCGGCTCGTGGTCGAGCGGGGCGCACCCCGGCCACCACCAGGATGAGGCCGACCACAGTCGTCGCGATGAGCAAGGTCGGGTATGCGGGGTGTCCGGCGAGCAGCGTGCCGGCCTTCGTGATCAGGACATACCCGGCCACCACCACCCAGAGCAGGCCGACGACGGCGCGGAACACCGATGTCCGGTGTCGCTGGGTCGCAGAAGTCTGGGGCGCCGTCACGACAGCAGGGTCGCATGGCTGACAATGCGGTCATGACATCCACACCGCTGGCCGACGAACAGTTCATCACGCTGACCACGTTCAAGCGTGACGGTACGCCGGTGGCGACCACGGTATGGCTGGTCGCGGACGGTGACCACCTGCTGGTCACCACGCTGGACACGACGGGCAAGGCGAAGCGGATCCGGCATACCACGCGGGTAGTGATGGTCCCGAGCAGCCGCACCGGCGAGGTGGCCGAGGGCGCCACGCCAGTCGAGGGAAGCGCGACGCTTTTCCAGGACGAGCTCGACCTGAAACGCCTCGGAGACCTGTTGGTCGAGAAGTACGGTCTGCTGGCCCGCGCGATGTTCGCCACCCGCAAGCTGACCCGCAAGGACGACAACCGGATCGGCATCCGGATCGCGCCGGCTGTCTGATCAGCCGGACAAGGTGCTCCACCGGATCGACAGGCCGAGACCGAGCAGGAGCAGCACCGCAGCCACCGCGGTGAACCCGAACGAGATGTCGACGTCCTGCTCCTGCAGCTGTATGTGTTTCGGCAGGTCGGAGAGCACCGAGTTCAGCTGGTCCGCGTCCTTGGCGGCGAAGTACTCGCCGCCGGTGGTCGAGGCGACGGTGCGCAGGGCGTCCTCGTCCACGACGAGGAAGCTGCGCAGCGAAACCCCGCCGCCACCGGCCCCACCGGGGTTGGGTCCCCGGAACTGCTGCTCGAGACCTCCGACCTGGCTGCGCGAGCACACCATCTGGGTGGGGTTGGTCGTCCCGAACCCGATGGGATAGACCCGTACGCCTCGAGCTGCCGCCTGCTCGGCGGCCGCCTGCGGGCTGATGCCTCGGGTGTTCGCACCGTCGGTGAGCAGGACGACGATCTCGGGAGCCTTGTCACCAGACGCGCTCTTGGCCGGCGTCGGGGTCGGGGTGGCCGGTGTCTCGGTGGGGGACTTGACTAGGGAGGTCCCGTCCGGGTTGGGGGCGTCGCCCGGGTCGCTCGGTGCGACGTTGGGGTCGAGCTCGGAGATGGCGTCGACCGACTTGAGGATGGCTGCACCGATGGTCGTTCCTCGGCCGGTTGTCACGGCGTCGAGCGTCGCGAGCAGATCGGCCTTGTTGGTCGTCGGAGCCACGGCCAGCTGCGCGAACCCCGAGAACAGCACCAGCCCGACCTTCGTCTGGTCGTCCTGGTTCTCGATGAACTTCCGCACCGCGGACTGGGCGGCGCTCAGCCGGTTGGGGGAGACGTCGGTCGAACACATCGAGCCGGAGACGTCAAGGGCGAGGATGACGGCCGAGCTCGAGACCGGCACGTCCAGCCGTACCTGGGGCCGGGCGCTCGCGAGCCCGAGCAGCGCGAGGCTGGCGAGGACGACGGCAATGGGCACATGCCGTCGCCAGCGGCGGCTGGGACCGGCGGCGAGGCGTACCAGCGCGACGTTGGAGTACCGCACCGCCGACGTACGGCGCCGGCGCAGCTGCCATAGGTAGGCGGCGAGCAGGATCGGGACCGCGACGAGCCCGACGAGCAGGAGGGGGGAGGCGAACGACATCTCAGACCACCCGTCCCTGGCGCAGCACCGACACTGCGGTACCGAGGAGCAGCAGCAGGGTGGCGATCCCGGCGATCAGCGAGGTCACCTCACGCGGCACGGTGCGCGAGACCCAGGTCAGCTGGATCGAGTCGTAGACCTGGGTCAGGGTCGAGGCGTCGCCCGCGGCGTAGTAGGTGCCGCCGGTGGTGGTGGCCATCTTCTTCAGAGCGTCCTCGTCGAGACGGGTGGCGATGCTGAATCCGCCCACCTGCAGGACCGTTCCGGCGGCGCTCCCCAGCCCGATCGGGAAGATCTTGACTCCCGCGGAGGAGGCAAGGTCAGCGAGCTCGGTCGGGTCGGGTCCGCTCGTGTTCTCCCCGTCGGTGAGCAGCACCACGGCCGTACCCGGGTAGTAGCCGATGGGTGTCTCCGAGCCCGCGACGTTCTCGCCGTCACCGCTGCTGACGATCGGCTTGCCGGCGATGGCGCTGAGCGAGGTGAGGATGCCGCGGCCGAGCGACGTCTCCCCCGACGGTTGGAGGCGGCCCACGGCTGCCAGCACCTGCGCCTTGTCGGTCGTCGGCTGCTGCGCGATCACCCCGTTGCCGCCGAACGCCACGACGCCCAGCTTGATCGTCGGGGGCTGTTTGTCGATGAACACCTTGGCCGCGGCCTTGGCGGCGTCCAGCCGGGTGGGCTGGACGTCCTTGGCGCCCATGCTCGTCGACACGTCGAAGGCGAGGACCACGGTCCCCTCCCGGGCGGGTTCGGCCACGGCGGCGACGGGGCGGCTCATGGCGAACAACATCACCGCGAGCGCGGTGAGCAGCAGGGCGGGAGCCAGGTGGCGCAGCCGGTCGCGTCGGGTGGGCCGGGCCACTACCAGTCCTCGCAAGGCGAGCTCGGTTCGGCGGGCGGCTTGACGGCGCAACAGCCTCCGGTATGCCAGCAGCACGAGCGGGAGGGCCAGCAGACCGAGCAGGGCCCAGGGCCAGGTGAGCGTCATCGGCGCCTCCGGCGGCGCAGGGCAGACACCCGCATCAATGCGCGGACGAGGTCCTCATCGGTGCTGATCTCATGCAGGTCGACCCCCGCAGACCGGGTCAGCTCGAGCAGCTCTGCCTGTCTGGCGTCGGCCGCCTCCCGCAGCCGGGCGCGGAACCCGGGGTCATCGGTGTCGACGAAGATCTGCTCACCAGTCTCGGCGTCCTCGACGTAGATCATGCCGGCGCTCGGCAGCTCGAACTCGCGTGGGTCGCTCACCTGCAGCGCAACGACTTCGTGTCGACGAGCCAGCTGCCCCAACGGTCTGACCCAGCCGGGGCCACTGATGAAGTCGGACACGACGACGACGAGCGAGCGGCGCCGGGCCAGACCGGAGGCCGCCGTGAAGAGGACGCTCAGGTCGGTGACGGACCCACCTGGCTTCGCCTTCGAAACCGCCTCCTGCGCGGCTGCTCGCCGGTCCAGCAGGCTTCGCGCGATCCGCAGGACCTGGTTGCGACCCGAAGCCGGCGGGATCACCTCGTGCTTGGCCGAACCGTCCTCACCCATCAGGACGACGCCGACCCGGTTGCCGCCCCGGGTCAGCACCAGCGCGAGCGTGGTGGCGATCTCGGCAAGCACGAGGTCCTTCTGTCGGTCGACCGGACCGAAACCCATCGACGCCGAGTGGTCCAGCAGCAACCAAGCCGTCAGCTCGCGGTCCTCGACGAACTCGCGCACGTAGGCGGTGTCCATCCGGGCAGTGACGTTCCACTCGATGTGACGCAGGTCGTCCCCCGGCTCGTACTCACGCAGGTCGGTGAAGTCGAGTCCCGAGCCGCGGAACAGCGTGCGGTAGTCGCCCTGGAGCCGGCCGTCGAGCAGCCTGACGACGCGCCACTCCATGCGGCTGAGCAGCCGCTGGGGGGTCAGCGATGCGGTCTGGTCCACGGCGAGCTTCCAGTGGCACCCGGGGTGGTGGGCGAGCGGGGCCGCTCCCTCAAGGGGACGGTCGGGACGGCGACGGCGTCGAGGATCGGGCTGAGCAGGTCGTCAGGGCTGAGGTCCTCAGCGAGCGCCTCGTAGGACAGCACGATTCGGTGTCGAAGCACGTCGCGGGCCAGGTCGCGCACGTCGGTCGCGAGCGCGTAGTCCCGACCACGCAAGAAGGCGAGCGCCCGGGCCGCGAGCACCATGTTGATCGAGGCGCGGGGGCTGGCACCGTAGGTGAGGTACTTCACGAGCTCGGGCCTGCCGACCGAGGCAGGGCTGCGGGTAGCAGTCGCGAGCTGGACGGCATACTCGATCACCGCAGGGTCGACGTAGACCGCGTCGGCCTGCCGCTGGTATATCCGCAACGCGTCGGCGTCCAGCACCTGCTGGGTCGCCGCGAGTGCGCCGATCATTCGCTCGACGACAACGAACTCCTCTGCGGCGGAGGGATATCCGATGAGGACCTTGAGCATGAAGCGGTCCACCTGCGCCTCGGGCAGCTGGTAGGTGCCCTCGGACTCGATGGGGTTCTGCGTGGCCATCACGAGGAACGGGTTTGGGGCGGGGTAGCTCTGCCGGCCGATGGTGACCTGGCGTTCTTGCATGACCTCGAGCAGCGCGCTCTGCACCTTGGCCGGCGCGCGGTTGATCTCGTCGGCGAGGACGAGGTTGGCGAAGACCGGGCCCAGCGAGACTTGGAACTCGCCGTCCCTCTGGTTGTAGATCCGGGTCCCGATGAGGTCGGCCGGCACCAGGTCGGGGGTGAACTGGATCCGTTGGAAGTCGCCGCCGATCGCCTCCGCAAGGGTCTTGATGGCCATCGTCTTGGCCAGGCCGGGAACGCCCTCGACGAGCAGGTGACCACGGGCGAGTAGGGCGACGATCATCCGCTCGAGCAGGTCGTCCTGGCCGACGATCGTCTTCTTGACCTCGTAGAGCGCCTGCTCCAACGGGTGGGTGATGGGCGTCGGGCGGGTGGCGTCGGGCTCCATCTGCGGTCCTGTTCGGTCTGGGCGATCGGGGCTGTGGCTGCTGTCTGGGTTCACTGGTTGTCACTCACTGCAGCGTGCTGATCACCAGGGATGTGACTCACTGCGGCGGGCTGCCGGCCGCGCCGCCGGCCGTCGCGATCGGGACGGCGAAACCGATCCCGACGAAGAAGCCCTGGTCGCCCGGGTTGGCCAGACCGGTCACGATGCCGACGACCTGACCGGCCCGGTTGAGCAGCGGGCCTCCGGAGTTGCCCGGGTTGACCGCGGCGTCGATCTGGATCAGGTGCTCGAGCTTCTTGCCGTCCTTGACCGGCACCGTTCGGTCGAGCGCCGAGACCACACCGGCGGACAGTGAGTCGGTGAGGCCGAGGGGGTGGCCGACGGCGAAGACGGGTGACCCGACCTGAACGCCGCCGCCGAGGACCGCCGGGACCACCGTCTGGGGGAGGGTCGCTGGGGCGAGCGTGGCGATGTCGTTGTCGGGCTGGGTGCTGGCGACCTTGGCGGTCGACGACGTGCCGTCGGTGTACTGCACGTTGATGGTCTGCGCCCCGACGACGACGTGCAGCGCGGTCAGGATCGTGCCGTCGGCGTTGACGATCACCCCTGCGCCGCTGCCCGACTCCGCCCCGGTCGCGGACGTGCGGATGGTCTGGATCAGCACGAGCGACGGCTGGATCGCCTGGTATGCCAGTGCGGCGGCGGCGGGTGCCTGCGCGTCCTTCTTCGCCTGGTCCGCGACCCCCTTCTGCACGCTCGCGTTCACATCCGCCTGGGTGATCGGCGCAGGGCCGGCCGGCCGCGTCAGCGCGAAGGCGAGCGCGGCAGCAGCTAACAGGAGAACCACCATCACGGCGACCCAAAGACGGCGCGGGACAACGCGCATCCGGGACTGCAGTCGGGCTCGCCGCGAGCCCGGGCGTTCGGGACCGTCACCGCCGGGAGGTTCGACGGCGCTCACCTCGGGTGGGGCAAGAGCGCGGGCCACCGCTTGACTCTACGTTTGCCGCCCGCCGGGCGGCAGGGGCGGCTGCAGACTCATATCGCAGTCATAGGAATCGGCAGAGGAAGCGTCGCCACCCCTACCCTCGGAGCCATGGCTCTCGGAACTCACGACCACGCCGACGATCCCCGAAACGCCGACATCCAGATCTGGGTGAGTGGCGAGCTGGTGCCGCGGGACAAGGCGGTGGTCTCGGTGTTCGACTCCGGTTTCGTCCTCGGTGACGGGGTGTGGGAAGGGCTGCGGGTCAGCGGTGGGCACCCTGCCTTTCTCGAGCGTCACCTCGACCGGCTCGAGGAGGGTGCCCGCGCGATCATGCTCGACCTCGGGATGAGCCGCGCCGAGATCACCGACGCCATCTATGCGACGTTGGCGGCGAACGAGATGACCGACGGCGTGCACGTGCGGCTGATGGTGACGCGAGGGGTGAAGTCCACGCCCTACCAGGACCCCCGCATGACCATCGGGCCGGCGACCGTGGTCGTCATTGCCGAGCACAAGGAACCCATGCCTGCGACCGTCACCGAGGGCATCACCGTGTTCACGTCGCACGTCCGTCGAGCGACACCCGACACCCTCGACCCGCGGCTCAACGCCCACAGCAAGCTGAACGACATCATGGCCTGCATCCAGGCGTACACGGCTGGAGCAGACGAGGCGCTGATGCTCGACCCACAGGGGTTCGTGGCCACCTGCAACAGCACCCACTTCTTCATCGTCACGCGCGGCGGCGAGGTGTGGACGTCAGACGGCCGGTTCTGCCTGGCGGGGATCACCCGCAGCAACGTGCTGGAGGTATGCCGCGGCAACGGGATCGCCTCTCGTCAGACGACGTTCAGTCTCACGGACGTCTACAACGCGGCTGAGGCGTTCGTGACCGGCACGTTCGCCGGCGTCGTGCCGGTGCGCACCGTGGACGGGCGGACGATCGGCACTGGTGCTCGCGGGCCCATGGTGGAGCGTCTGCAGGGTCTCTATCAGGCACACGTCCGGGCCGACGTCACCGCGCGGACGGCCGCCGCGTGACCGTCCGGGTCGCGATGTGGAGCGGGCCACGCAACATCTCGACGGCCCTGATGCGCTCCTGGGGGAACCGGCCGGACACGGTGGTGGTCGACGAGCCCTTCTACGCGGCCTTCCTGTCCCGCACTGGGATCGAGCACCCGGCCGCGGGGGAGGTGATCGCGTCACAGCCGACCGACCCGGCGGAGGTGGTTCGCGATCTGGGTGCACCGGTCGACGCGGCCGTTCACTACGCGAAGCACATGACGCACCACCTCGATCAGGACGCGGACCTGTCGTGGCTGAGCGCCTTCCGCAACGTGCTGCTCATCCGCGATCCCGACGAGGTGGTGGCGTCGTACGTACGCTCGCGGGAGGCGTGCGTGCCTGCGGATATCGGCCTGCTGCAACAGCTTTGGCTGTTCGAGGCGCTCAAGGGTCACCCGCAAACGCAGCCGACGACGCCGGTCATCGACGCCGGCGACTTCCTGCGCGACCCCGAGGCATACCTGCGGTGGCTGTGCGACTGGCTTGGGATCGAGTTCACCGACCGGATGCTGCACTGGCCGGCCGGCCCCCGGGACAGCGACGGAGTGTGGGCGCCGCACTGGTACGCGGCGGTCGAGCGGTCCACGGGGTTCGAGCCGTGGCGTTCGCGCACGATCAACCTGACAGACCACGATGCCGCCGTGGCCTCGGCCTGTCGACCGGCGTACCAAGCCTTGGCTGCCCGGCGCCTGGTGCTCTGATCCCTTCAGCGTCGTTCAGCAGGCGACGGTGGCCCCCGACATCACGATCTCATGCGAGGCGTCGGCCACAGCGACGTAGACCCGGCGATGCCCGAAGTCGACGCCGAGAACTGCCGGACACCGGGTCGGTCGGCCGGCCACTCGTGGTGTGAACCGCTCGGAAAGCCGAGCGCTGAGCACCACTAGCTCGGTGGGCGGCAGTGGGCGGCGGATCTGGCACTGCGACCCGACGGCCTGATGCATCCGCGCCAACGCCGCCAACCCGTGGGCGTCGGCCCACGACTTCAGGGTCTCGACGGCCTCGGCCACCCGGGCCACACCCAGCAGTCCCGACGCCGCAGCCACCCGCACCGGCAACACCGGCTCAGCGGACCGGGTCTCGAAAGGCACCGCCGCCGCAAACGACTGGGGACATGTCATTCAGACGCCAGTTCAGTTGCGGCGCACCGTAATCCGCCGCAAGCCTGTATCGCCCAGCAGCGTGGTCAGCCCGATCCTCCGTGGCCAGTGCCCACTGCTCCGCGATCGCGCAGGCGACTCGCAGCAGCCCTGATCAGGACGACCGCCCAGGTCCGGAACGGCTTCCACCGCTCGGCAAACGCGACGTACTCGTCGTCGGTCATCGGCTGCTCGATGCCGTAGAGCTCGTGAACGGTCGCCCGACTGCGCGCCTCCTCGACGGGCAGCACGTCGGCGAACCCGCACGCCCGCACGACGATCAACGAGCTGTAGAACGGACCGATCCCCGGCAACGCTTGGACGGCCGAGCCAGCCGCCTGGGGACCCATCCCCACGAGGCGCTCGACGTCCAGATCGCCCCGCTGCGCTGCCGAGGCGATCGCCTGCAACCGCGGAACCCGGTCTGCCGGCATACCTGGCAGCGCCTCGACCTCGGCCAGGCGATGTGGGGACGGCAGGGCCGAGACCGTCCGCCCGGCGAGCTCGAACGACTCTCCGTATGTCTCGTTGAGCCGCTCCCTCAGCCGGATTCCCTGCTGCCGCCCGCGTCGAGCGCTGATCACCGACCAGACCGCCGCCTCGTAGGGCGAGTAGAAGAGCGGAGGTCGCAGCCCCGGCGCCACCTCCTGCAGGGCCCCGATCACGGGGTCGCGGCGACCCAGCGCGGCGAAGGCGACCCCGTCGTGGTCACAGGAGAGGATGCGGGCCACCTGACGAGACACGACGTCGGGATCGGCCGCACCGTGGATGGTCAGGTCGAGTCGTTCACCCTCCTGCCTGACCTCGACCCCGACGGCCGACTCGAGGTCTCCGTCGACGCGGAACGCCATGCGCAGCACTCCGTCGAATGTGGTGTCCGACTGATGGCCGAAGCCGAACAACGCCAGCTCCTGCAGGGCGAAGGGTCCGCGGGTGGGGATCGAGGTCAGCAGAGGTTCGGCCATGCCCCCCATCATCGAGCCCCGCACCGACACGCCACACGAGCCCACCCCGCCCCCGACGTCCGCGCACTCCGGCACCCCCGCTGGCTGTCGGCCCCACGCGCTAGCGTCAACAGGTATGAGAACCGAAGGAACCTTCTGCGTGACCGGCTCCGCTCCGACAGCGCTCGACCCCGAGCCGGACCAGTTCGAGGTGGCGTTGCCCGTCGGCGTGATGACCTTCACTAAAGTGTACGCAGGCGACATCACCGGCCGCTCGACGACGATCTTCGTCGCGGCGTTCGACCAGGCGACCGGTGTCGGGACCTACGTCGCCATGGAGACCTTCGAGGGCGCTTTGGGCGACGCTGGTGGCGGTTTCGCCTTCGCGCACTCCGCGACCACCCACGGCACCGACCGCCAGAACGAGCTGTGGGTCGTCGTCCCCGGCAGCGGCGTCGGCGCCCTCGCCGGGATCAGCGGCGGTGGGGGATGGCGATCGAGGAGGACGGCACGCACCGGGTCTGGTTCGACTATGACCTCGCCTGACCTCGGCTGATCACTACTGAGTGCTACTGAGTGCTACTGACTGCTGCCGTTCATGCGTCCGGGTTGGCCAGGGCGATCGACGCATTCAGGGCGGCGGCAAATCCGGTCCACACCGCATACGGTGCGAGCATCGCCGCCGACACGCCGTCGATGCGAGCGCTACGCCGGATGAGGTCAAGGTTGGACGCCTCCAGGACGAGGATCTCATTGAGCGCCCATTTCGGCTTCTTCGCGGTGAAGAACAGCCAGGTCCAGCCGACGTTCAGCCCCAGGTTGAGGGCGAGCGCCCCAACGTAGGCGCGCCTCTCGTCCTCGTCCTCGATCCGGTCGAGCGTCCGCGCCGACGCCACAGCGATCAGCGTGTACAGCGTCGTCCACGCGGGTCCGAACGCCCACCCTGGCGGTTGCCACGATGGCTTGTCGAGCCTCGCGTACCACCGCGACTTCACGTCGGTTCCGAGCCCGCCGGTCACGGCGGTGCCGACGAGGGCGGGGGCGGTCCACTTCAGATGAGACATGTGACTCCTGTCATCGGATGGCTTGGTAGCGCGCGAGTGACTCCTTGCGCTCCGTGTCGTGGTCGACGATGCGCCCCGGGTAGTCCTCGGGTGGTTCGTCGAGAGCCCACGGTTCGTGGATCTGCTTGGCCGACAACGACTTCAGCTCTGGAACCCAGCGGCGCACATAGTCGCCGTCGGGGTCGAACTTCTTCGCCTGGGTGACCGGGTTGAAGATCCGGAAGTATGGTGCCGCATCGGTGCCGGTCCCCGCGGCCCACTGCCAGCCATGCTGGTTGTTAGCGAGGTCGCCGTCGATCAGATGGTCCATGAAGTGTTTCGCGCCGAGCGTCCACTCCAGATGCAGGTCCTTGACGAGGAACGAGGCGACGATCAACCGGACCCGGTTGTGCATCCACCCGGTCGCCGAGAGCTGCCGCATCCCTGCATCGACGATCGGGTAGCCGGTCACGCCACGCTGCCAGGCCGCGAAGCGGTCGTCCGCGCGCTTCCCCGTGTCGTACCTCATCTGCTTCATCGCCGGCAGGAAGTACTCGTGCGCACTGCTCGGCCAGTGGTGCAGGACCGCAGCGTAGAACTCGCGCCAACACAGCTGCCGCCGGTATGCCTCGCCGTCCTTGCCGAGGTCCGCGAGCATGGTGCGCGGGTGGATGGTCCCGAACTTCAGGTGGGGTGAAAGGTGCGACGACGAGTCGAGATCGGGCCGATCTCGGTCATTCTTGTATCCGTCGATATCGTTGCAGAGAAACGCTTCCCACCGCTTGTGAGCGGCCGCCTCACCCGCATCGGGCAGCTCCACCGACGTCACCGGGTCGTGCGGGATGTCGATCCCGTCGACCGGGTGCCAGTCGACAAGTGAGGGGCTCGACCTCGAGGGGCTGTGCCAGCCACGGTCGGACCAGGCGCGGTAGAACGGGGTGAACACCTTGAACGGGCCGCCGTCCTGCTTGCGCACCTGACCCGGCGAGACGGCATACGGGGAGCCGGTGCGCACGAGCGGCACGTCCCCGAGCGACCGTTCCACGCGTGCATCGCGAGCCGTGCCGTAGGGCGCGAAGTCCTCGCTGACGTGCACGGCGCTCGCGCCGATCTCCTTGGCCAGGTGCGGCACGACATTCGCCGGGCGCCCGCGCCTGACGGTCAGCCGGCCGCCGTGCGAGCGCAGGTCCTCGTCGAGAGCCCGCAGCGTGCGGTAGAGGTAGGCGGTCCGAGGGCCGGCGTCCGCCGCCAGCAACACCTGGTCGAGCACGAACAGGGCCGTCACGGGACCCTGCTGCGCCGCGGCGTCGAGCGCCGGGTGGTCACGCAGCCGCAGGTCGCGCCGGAACCACAGGAGGGTCGGCGCCGTGGTCATGCGCGCAGCTGCTCCCTCTTGATCGAGCGCTGGAACAGCGGCGGCAGGAAGCGAAGCATGAGCATCGCCCAGGTCACATGGGTGAGCAGCGGAGCCTGGATCCCGCCTGAAGCGCGCCGCTGCATACCGAAGAGCGCGCCCATGACGCCCCCCGCTACGGTCAGCGCCGGGTTACGGCTCGCGGCCGTGGCCACCGTGTATGCCGCGGTCGAGATGAGGATGGGCCGTTCGGCTGCCGCCGTGTAGAAGGCCCCGCGGAAGAACAGCTCCTCGGCCATTCCGTTGATGGAGGTGGTCAGGATGATCAGCGGCATGCTGCCCTGGTCTGCGTACCGAAGGACGTCGCCGATGGCCCGGTTGAGGACGGGGATCTCGCGGGCGACCAGCGCGGCACCGTAGAAGGCGCCGAAGGCGAGCACTCCCGTCGCGACGGGGGTGACCAGCGGACGCCGCAGGTTGTCGTCGCGGCCCTTGATCCACCCGAGGTGCAACGGCCCGGAGGCCACGGCCCCGGCCGTCCACGTGGCCGCGAGGGCTCCCGTGAACCAGTAGAACCGTTTCGACCCCGGCTCGGTGCTCAGTGACAGACCGAGCAGGGTCGCTCCTGCGATACCCACGCCCGCCACGATCGCCCGGCGCTTGCGGCGGACCGAGCGCGTCTCCTCGGGGACCTTGGGCTCCTGCAGGTGGAACGGCTTTGGCATGGCACCGAGCACTCGGCGCACGGTGCCCCGCGTTCCGCCGGCCCTGATCGTCGCGGCCGAGCTCGCCGCCTCACGCTGGGCCCGTTCATCCAGCGCCTTTCGGGCTGCGTCGTCGTAGGACATCGGCTCGAACGGGACGAGCTCGCGGATGGAACGGTCCCGGACGACGACCTCGTTGGTCATCGAGTCGACGAGGTTCCGTCCGGTCGTCGTGTCGACGTCGGTGACCAGCGAGAGCCAGCGTGAGGACAGCTGAGGTGACAGGAACGGCACCGGCACGATGGGCAGGTCCCTGCCGAGAAGGCGGGCCACCCGTTGCAACATCGTCTTGTAGCGCAACACTTCTGGACCGCCGATCTCGAGCGCGCGGTCCTTGGCCTCGGGCATACCCAGGACACCGACGAGATAGCGCACGACATCGTCGACCGCTATCGGTTGGGTCCGCGTCATCACCCATCTCGGCGTGATCATCGCGGGAAGGTGGTCGACGAGCTGCCGAGTCATCTCCCAGGAGATCCCCCCGTCGCCGATGATGATCCCAGCCCGCAACGTCGTGACGGGTACGCCGGACCCAGCCAGGACGGACTCGACCTGGCGCCGACTGCGCAGGTGCGCGGAGAGCTCCTCCCGGTCGTCGCCGAGCCCTCCGAGGTAGACGATCTGGGCCACCCCGGCCCGCTCAGCCGCCTCGGCGAACGTCTGCGCCCCTTCCGCGTCACGGGTCACGAAGTCGTCGCTTCCCAGGGAGTGCACGAGGTAGTACGCGGCCTCGCACCTCTCGAGGACGGCGTCCAGGGACGCTGCGTTCTGGACATCCCCCTCGACCGCGGTCCCCTCACCCTCGTAGGTGTCGGGGCGCCGGGTCATCGCCCGCACCTCGTGGCCTGCCGCTTCCAGAGCCGGGCAGAGCCGCGACCCGACGAACCCTGACGCGCCGGCTACAAGAACTCTCATCTCGCAACCCTCACAAACGAACCGGTACGCCGCAACAGCGGGGGGTCAGGAGGTGGGCACCTGGAACGGCTCGACCTCCAGGAACCGCACCGCCGCGTTAGAGCAGCCGGTCAGCGCGGCCGGGACGAACTGGGCGTCGGTCTCGCCCGGCAGGTAGATCCGCCAGCCCGCCGCGGCCGTCGCGCCGCAACTGGGTACGGCCTCGGACCGGGCCAGCTGCACCGAGGCGGTGGCCCGCTGACCCGGGGCAAGGGTGACCACTGGGGTCTCCGCCGTGGTGCGTTCCGCCGCCTGGCCCAGCTGCTGCCCTGCGGTCCCATAAACCAACGACAGACCGGGGTATCCCTGCAGTGTGCAGGTGGTCGAGGTGGTGTCGTTCTTGGCCGAGAGTAGGTAGCCGATGTGCATCATCGCGCCCGAGCCCGACTCCATCGACAGACCGATATCGGGCGCCCGGCAGGCGCTGGGGGCGGCGGCAGCCGGCGGGGTGCTCGCCCCTGTCCCCGCCGCCGTGGGGGCCGGTGTGCTCGAGGAGGTGGCCGAGCTGGGGGACGGCGGGGCCGTTTTGGTGGCGGTCGCAGTGGCCGTCACGGTCGCTGTTGGCTCGGGTGCGGGAGTCGAGCTGCTGCAGCCGGCAAGCAGCACGAGAGCGGTGACTCCTGCCGGCACCAACCAGCGTCTGTCCATCCCTCCACGCTAGCCACGCTGGATGGGAGTCGCGCGAGCAACCGGTCACGAAGCGATATCGACGACCTTGAACGCCGGTATGCCTGCTGCTTCGGCAGCCAGCTCGGCGTCCGTCGAGTCCTTGGTCAGCCCCTCGACGAACCGTCCGACCTCCCATCCCCAGCGGTCCAGGTAGACCCGCAGGACCGGGACCCGGTCCTCGACCGGGACCTCGACCAGTCGGACGTGCTCGACGCGCTGTCCGACGCCCAGCGTGACCTCCTCGGCCGCCCGGGCGTTGCGAACCCACTGGGTGATCCCCCGCGGCGAGACGAGGTAGCGCTCACCGTCCAGGGGCATCAGGTTGACCGGGATCTGCTGGGGTGTGCCCGACTTGCGGCCACGCACGGTCAGCACCCGGGATCCGAAGACGCTGACGCCGTGCTCGGTCAGCCAGCGGATGACCTTCGTCGTGGCGATGTCGCCACGACCCGTGGGGGCGACGTAACGCGGTGTGCTGGGGCTGGTGGACATGGCTCTCCTCGTTGCGGCTGTCAAGTAGATACGAGAGCAGTGCTCTCGAAATGAGGATGCCTGGCTCTTGCAGGGCTTGTCAAGAGCAGTGCTCTTGTTTTGTGGGAGACTGACACGCGTGAGTACAGGACCGCGCGCGCAACGACGCGATGACATCAGCCAGCGGATCATCGAGATCGGCAGGGTGCACCTCACCGAGCGAGGAGCCGCCGCTCTGTCGCTGCGTGCGGTCGCGCGTGACCTCGGGATGGTGTCGTCCGCCGTCTACCGCTATGTCGCGGACCGTGATGCCCTGCTCACGCTGCTGGTTGTGGACGCCTACGACGAGGTCGGTGACCTGGTGGACATGACGCTCGTCCGCGAGTCACGAAGGCGCTGGGACTCAAGACTTCTCGCGATCTCTCAGACCGTCCGCGAGTGGGCCTTGGCCGAACCCGCTCGGTACGCCCTGCTCTATGGAAGCCCCGTGCCCGGGTATGCCGCTCCGGCGGAGGTCACGGTCGCCCCCGGGACCAGGATCGTCCTGGCGCTCCTGGCCCTGCTCGCCGAGGGCGTCGCCGTCGGCGACGTCCATTGTGACGGGTCTGTGCCGTTGCCCCGCGGGCTGGGCAAGGACCTGCGGCGCATCAGCCGAGAGCTGCAGCTGGACCTCGCCGAGGCGGTGCTCGGTCGGGGTGTGCTGTTCTGGTCCACGATGTTCGGGGCGATCAGCCTGGAGGTGTTCGGTCAGCTGGGCGGTGAATCGTTCACCGAGCCAGCCCTCCTGTTCGACCACCAGATCCGTCTCGCCATCACCACACTGCGCGGCGACTGATCTGGGCCGCGTCAGCGGTCGGCGCCTTCCGGCAGCTGCGTCACGTCCATGTGCAGTACCTCCCAGACGTTGCCGTCCGGGTCGGTGAAGCTGTGCCCGTACACCGGACCGTCGACCATCTTCGGCATCCACTCCGAGCCGCCCGACGAGAGCGCCTTGCTGACGAGATCGTCCACCTCCTGCGGGGAGTCCGCGGTCAGGCAGTTGATCACCGAGGTAGCCGCCTTCGGGTCTCCCACCTCCCCCGTGACGAAGTCGGCGAACCGCGACCGGAACTCATCGCGTCCTCGCGTAGTTTCCTCTCCATGACGGACCTCGCCACCCCGCGCAGCGCAACCGGGGCCGCCACCTCGCCCCAGGACGTTGACCGCGAGTTCGTGGACCTCGTGGGCCCGCTGCGCGGTGAGCTCACCGCGCACTGCTACCGGATGCTCGGCTCGGTCCACGAGGCAGAGGACCTCGTGCAGGAGACCTATCTGCGCGCCTGGCGAGCGTTCCACGGCTTCGAAGGCCGGTCGTCCGTGCGGACCTGGATGTACCAGATCGCCACCAACACCTGCTTGACGGCCCTGCAGGGCCGGGCGCGGCGCCCACTGCCGACCGGGTTGGGTGCGCCGGTGTCCGATCCCACGGGCGCACTGGAGGCGCGCCCGGAGATCTCGTGGCTGGAGCCGCTTCCCGACCGCGTCATCGCCGGCACTGCGCCGGTCGACCCTGCAGCCGCAGCCGTGTCGAGCGACACCATCCGCATCGCCTTCATTGCCGCCCTGCAGTTCCTGACCCCCACCCAGCGAGCCGTCCTCATCCTGCGCGACGTCCTCGCCTGGCATGCGGCCGAGGTTGCCACGCTGCTCGACACCTCCGTAGCCGCCGTCAACAGCAGTCTGCAGCGAGCCCGGGCCCAGGTGGCCAAGATGGCGCCGCTCGACGAGTTCTCGTCCGACCTGGTCGTGGACGACCCCGAGGTCCAGGCGCAGCTGGACCGATACGTGACGGCCTTCGAGGCATACGACATCGACGAGATCGTCGCGATGCTGGCCAAGGACGTCGTCTGGGACATGCCGCCGTTCACCGGCTGGTACCAGGGCGCCGAAGCCGTCGGCCGGCTCATCGAGAACAACTGCCCCGCGTCCAAGGCCGGCGACATGCGGCTGCTGCCCACCTCGGCCAACGGGCAGCCCGCGTTCGGCGTCTACATGCGCGAGGACGACGGCGTCTGGCGGGCGTTCCACCTGCAACAGCTGACTTTCGGCGAGCAGGGAGTCGAGCGCGTAACGGCCTACTTCGACACCGCACTGTTCCCGTTGTTCGACCTGCCGACGGAGCTCGACGCCTGATCAGGGGAGCGCGGCTGCCCATAGCGTGGTCGGCCCGTCGGTCGTCGTCCGCGTCGCGACGTAGAGACGGCCGCCGACGGCTGCCGCCGCTGCCGGCGTACCCGCTGGTCCGGTCGAGGTGTGCCAGGTCCCGGACGCACGCACGAGCACTGCAGTTCGGCTCCCGTCCGGGCTGACCACCACGGCGTCCGACCCGTGCAGGACCGGTGCCGGGACGACGTCTTTGTCGCCGACGGCAATGGCCGGTATGCCGCCCTGCCGCCTCGGGGTGTCGCCGTCCAGCTCCCAGACGGCCAGCGACCCGTCGACCTGCCCGAGGACGACACAGGTGCCGGCGCCGGCCTCGCCGCAGGTCGCGGAGACGGCTTCGCTGTAGGTGCCTGGGTCGCTTAGGTCGACGCGATGCCAACCGGTGTCCACGCCCGCTGAGCGCCACACCGCCGCCGCCTGGTTGACCGACCCTGGCACCAGGTGGAGCGCGGACCCCGCCACAAGGATCCCCGCACCGTCGCGGGTGGCGGCGCGCGGACCGACGAGCAGCGTCGCGGTGCTCTCCAGCGCTGTGCCGGCGGGGTCCTGTCGTGTCCAGACGTCGCCGGACTCCGTCCACACCGCGGCGTCGAGACCGGCCTTGGCTCCTCCCCAGCTGCCGACCAGCGCGTCACCGCCCGGCGTCGTGACGGCGTCCACGAGGTCGCCGGCGCCCCAACCGCCGAAGGCGTAGAAGCTCTGTGGCACCTCCTTCACGCCGGCCGCGGTTCCCGTCCACGTGGTCCAACGCACATTCGAGTGGGCGCCGCCGGTTGCGCCCCCGATGGCGATGATCTTGGTGCCGTCGGTGGCCACGGAGTACCATCGCGCCTCGAACGCATACCCGGACGCCGGGGTGAGCGGGACTCTGCTGCTGGCTCCACCGGCATCGAGGGTGAGCATGACCGGCGCGGGAGGTGAGCCGGCCGCGAGGCCACCGACGAGCAGGCGGTCTCCCATCGTGGTCAGCGTCCGCACAGCCACTCCGGCGGGGAGCGCCACCGGCGTCCACGCGAGCGCCGGCCCTGGTGATGCAACAGACGACCCGACCGAGCCCGTCCCGGTCGACCCCGCGAGCCCAGGGGCCGTGCAGGCGGACAGGACGGCCGAGGTCGCCAGGGCGGTGAGGCCCACCGCCCTGGCGAGCGGCCAGGCCCGGACGGGGAGGAGCATCGACCCAGTATCCCGCCTCGTCGGGAGGCAACCCCGACTGCGACGTGATCCCGTGAGCTGACCCGTGCAGACCCGTGTCACCCAAACGGGAGATGGTCGCGATCCGACGCCACCGAGGCCGCCGATCGCGACCATCTCCCGTTCGACGGACAGCCGTCGAGGTCGGTCGGCTCAAGCCAGCGCGTCGAGCCGGGACAGGGCGGCGGCCCAGCGTGTGCGGGTGGCCGCGCTGTCCGGGCCGGCCGGCTCCTGCCGCAGCATGACGCGCGTCCCGTCTCCCTCGGGGCGCAGGTGCAGGTCGACGAGCGAGCGCGGGGCATCGGCGTCGGCGTGCCACGAGACCCGGACCTGTTCGAGCGGGTGATAGCTGCGCCAGACGCCGTGGCTGCCGTCCTCCGCGCGCCACGGTTCGCCCTTGCTGCCGAGCCGCGCGCCGGACCCCAGCAGCGCCGCGACGCCGTCGTTGGTCGTGAGGACCTTCCACACGTGGTCGACCGGGTGTGCCATCACCGTGTCGACCTCGACGGCGTCGGACTTCCCGGTTTCGCCGGTGTCCTCCGCGGTCGTCTCACCTGCCGTTTCCGACATCCGCGCCTCCTTCGTCGCCGTCCCCGAGCCGCGATGCCCGAAGGACGAGGACCCCGTGGGGACCCACCCCCACCCCATCGCGATCTGCTGCTCCGCACCACCCCTGCGCGCAGCGAAGTTCAGCCCCCGTATGCCTGCAGGAAGGACAAGAGCAGCGGTGCGGCGGTCTGGGCGCCCGAGACGCCGTCCTCGACGTAGACCACGACGGCGAGGTCACCCTTGCCGGCGACCATCCAGGCGTGGGTCTTGAGCGGTGTGGCCGTGCCGTACTCGGCCGTCCCCGACTTGGCGAGCGTGACCCCGACCCCGGCCAGCGACCGACCGCTGCCCTCACTGACGACGGCGCCCATCATCGACTGCAGCGCCTGCGCCTCGGCCGGCTGCAGAGGTGTGGCCGGAGTGGGGAAGCCGGCGATCGCGGGGTTGTCCGCGATGAGGCGCGGGCGGACCACTGCAGCGTGCATGACCGAGGCCGCTACCGTCGCCATGTCCATCGGGGCGACGAGCACGCTGGCCTGTCCGATCATCGAGGCCGCGTGCTCGGTTGAGCCGGCCGAGGTCGGCACGGAGCCGAGATAGGCAGGGAAGCCGAGGTCGAGGTCGACACCGACACCGAGGGCCGCGGCTGCCGAGGCGAGGTCGGCCTGGGTGATCTTCGCGTTGTTGGAGATGAAGGCGGTGTTGCAGGAGTTCGCGAACGCGGTCCGCAGCGGGATGTTGCCGACCTTGTCCGGTGGGTAGTCGTTGTAGTTCTTGAAGATCCGGCCGCCTGCGTTGAAGGTCGGGGTGCAGCTGACGATGGAGTCCGGCGTCAGCCCCGCGCGCAACAGGGCGAGAGCGGTCACGATCTTGAACGTCGAGCCGGGGGCCACCTGACCGGAGGTGCCCAAGGCAATCCCTTTGGCCGCCGGTCCGTTGGCCGACGCGAGGATCTCTCCGGTGGACGGCCGGATCGCGACGATAGCCGCGGGTGTCGTCGTGACTCCTTGGAGGACTGCCTCGGCCACGGTCTGCGCCGTCGCATCCATGGTCAGCTGGAGCGGCTTGCCGTCGGTTGCCGGCCGGGTGAACAGGTCGCGTGACGTGGTGACCTTGCCTGCCGTGTCCTTCACCACGGCCCGGACGGTCACGCCGGACGTCCCGCGCAGCTGGATGTCGTAGCGCTGCTCGAGCCCCGAGAGGCCGACGATGTCGCCCTGGTGCAAGGCACCATTCGACTTCTGGACCAGCTCTGCCGTCGCCTCGCCGACCGTCCCGAGCAGGGATCGCGCGAAGGTCGGGGATGGCCCGACGACGGCCTTGCCGCCCACCACCGAGGCGCCGGGAATGGCCGCGATGGCCCCGGCCTGTTCTGTCACGAGCGCGTCGTCGGCACGCACGGTGATGAGCGGGACGAAGGCCTTGCTGCCGGCTGCCGCCACCTGCGCGGCGTACGCGGCGGGGTCGGAGCCGGCCAGCTGGGCGAGCGCGGTGGCCGAGGCAGCCAGGCTCGCAGCAGGGATCCGGGTCTTGTCGATCCCAACGGTCGCGGTTGCCCGCTCGGTCATGAGGGGGACGTTGTTCGCCCCGACGATGTCGGCCCGCTTGGCCGGCGCGGTGGTGAGGGTGAGCCGCTCGCTCGTGGTCAGGTCGGGGGCGATGATGGTCGGGTTCCACGCGACGTGCCAGGTGGTGTCCTGCGCCCGGGTCAGGCCGACCGGTGTCGTGTATGTCCAGAGGCCGTCGGACCCATCCGCCGGAGTGGTGGTGGGCGCCGGAGTGGTGGTGGGCGCCGGAGTGGTGGTTGCCGTTCCCGTGGTCGTCCCCGTCGCCGTTGCTGTTGCGGCCGGGCTGGAGAGTGAGGCGGGGATGGTCCAGACGAACGTGAGGGTCGCGGTCGCCTTGGAGTCGTTCGCGTTGGGTTTGCTCACCTGCGTGACCTTGACGGTGCGTTTCAGGTCCTTGAGGTCGGCGGTCACGGTGGTCATGAAGGCAGCCACGTTGGCCCCCGTCGCCCCGTCGAACGGCACCTTCGTGAGGTCGCCGCCGGCTAGTCCGTCCGCCAGGGCCTTGACCGTCGCGTCCGGCGTCGCGGGCTTGCTGCCGCCGACCAGGTCACACCCGCCGAGAGCGGCAGGGACCACCAGAGCAAGGCCTGCGCCCATGACGACGGCACGGGAACGGCGTGAGACTCTGCCCATCATGGGCGACATCCTCACATCCACGACTGAAAGCCGGGGGCAGGCGCCGCGTAGGTTGGCGACATGAGCGGTAGCGAAGTGCAGCAGGTCGTCATCGTCGGTGGCGGCTTGGCGGGCGCGACAACAGCTGAGGCCCTGCGCGACGAAGGGTTCACCGGGTCGATCGTGATCTTTGCGGCAGAACGGCACGCGCCCTACGAGCGTCCGCCGCTCTCCAAGGACTACCTCAGGGGGGAGAGCACGGCCGACGACGTGCTGGTCCACCCCTTCGACTGGTATGCCTCGCACGACGTCGACCTGCGGATCGGCACCGCGGTGACCGCGATCGAGCGCAAGGAGCACCGGGTGGTGGCCACGGACGGGAAGCGGACGGCATACGACAAGCTCGTCATCGCAACCGGCGCCTCCCCGCGGCGCAGCACCCTTTCGGGTGCGGAGCTCGGCAACGTGCTCTACCTACGCACCATCGAGGACAGCGACCGGCTGCGGTCGGCGTTCGTCGACGGCGCTCAGGTCGTCATCATCGGAGGGGGGTGGATCGGGCTGGAGGGGGCATCGTCGGCGCGGGCCGCCGGAGCCGAGGTGACGCTGCTGGAGATGACCGAACAGCCGCTGATCGGTGTTCTCGGCGCCACCCTCGGCGCCTCGTTCGCGGCCCTGCACCGGGAGCATGGAGTAGACCTGCGCACCGGCGTGACGGTCGACGCCATCGAGCCCGGTGACGGGGGCGTCACCGCGGGGTCGGTACGCCTCGACGACGGGACGTCCATCCCCGCCGACGTCGTCGTGGTCGGGATCGGGGTGACCCCCAACGTCGACCTCGCGGTGACCAGCGGCCTCGACGTCGACAACGGGATCCTCGTCGACGCCCAGGGCCGATCGAGCGACCCGGACGTGTTCGCGGTCGGTGACGTCGCGAACGCCGAGACCCCGGCGCTCGGCAGGCGGGTCCGCGTCGAGCACTGGGCCAACGCGCTGGACCGCCCACCTTCGGTGGCCAAGGGCGTCCTGGGCAAAGCGGGCGACTTCGACAAGCTGCCGTTCTTCTACTCCGACCAATACGACCTCGGGCTCGAGTACTCCGGACGCGGGGGGCCGGACGACGCGGTCGTGATCCGCGGCGACCTCCCCGGACGGGAGTACCTCGCCTTCTGGGTCGACACCGACGCCCACGTCACGGCTGGCATGAACGTCAACATCTGGGACGTCCAGGACGACATCCAGGCCCTGGTGGCCTCGCACCGGCCGGTCGACCGGACGAAGCTCGCCGACCCGGACGTGCCCCTGTCTCAGGTCTACGCCTGAGCGGTTCGTGCCCTTGTCGGTCACTCTCGCGTCCCGCCGCGGGCGTCGTTCAGCTGGCAGTAGGGCGTAGTTCGGGAGCTAGAGGCTGTGGACGGCCGCTGACATCCGGTCGAGGGACTCCTCGAGAATCGCTGTTGTCGTGGCGAAGTTCAGCCGGGCGAATCGCCGCGGCTCGGCCCGGAACGGGAGTCCGGGACTGAGCATCACCTTGGCGCGCTCGAGGAACCACGCGGCAGGTTCGACGTCGAGCTCGAGCTCTGTGCAGTCGAGCCAAGCCAGGTAGGTCCCCTCGTTGCGGCGATGCCTCACTCCCGGCATCGCCGCGACGGCATCGGCGACGAGGTCGGCGTGTCGGTCGAGGAGCTCGAGGACCTCCCCCAGCCAATGCCCGCCGCGCCGGTATGCGGCGAGGGTCGCCTCGATGCCGAGCGTTGACACCCCGATGGTCGCGACCAGCGGAAGCCGTTGCCAGGCAGAGGTGTCCGAGTCGTTGGAGGTGATGACCTGGGCGCATTTGAGGCCGGGTAGGTTCCAGGCCTTGCTCGCGGAGACGACGGTGAGGGTGTGTGCGGCCGTCTCGTCGGAGAGCGAGGCATAGGGGATATGCGTTCCGGACAGGACGAGCGGTGCGTGGATCTCGTCGGAGATGACGCGGGCGCCGTGTCGGGTGACGACCTGGGCGAGTGCGAGGAGCTCGGTGCGGGTGAGCACCAGGCCGAGCGGGTTGTAAGGGTTGCAAAGGACCAGGGTGCGCGCGCCGGAGGCAAAGGCCCGGTCGATCGCCTCCAGGTCGAGTGCGGGACGTCCGTCCACGGTCGTCATGGGCGTGTGGACCTGCGGCCGACCGGTTCGCGGGACCACGTCGAAGAACGGCATGTAGGCGGGTGTCGTGATGATGACCGGGTCGTCTGGCCCGCTGAACAGCTCGATCGCGAGTGCGACCCCGTGCAGCACGTCGCCGACGAGGTGCACCCGCATGGGGTCGACCGTCCAGGCATACCGGTCTTGCAGGAATGTGGTGAGGACGTCGGCGAGCCCGGAGTGCTGGGCGTTGAGGGGATAGCCGAACGTCTCGTTGTCGACGGCCGCGTGCAGCGCGTCCGTCACCGCCGGTGCGGTGGGGTAGTCCATCTCGGCGACCCACATCGCCAGCACGTCGTCGGGGGCCGCGTTCCACTTGATCGTCCGACGGGTGCGCAGCTGGTCCCGCGTCAACGACTCCAGATCCGTCATGCGCTGAGGGCCCGGCTGAAGCTGCGCCGGTAGTCGCTCGGTGGGACACCGACCGTGCGGGTGAAGTGGTGCCGCAGCAGGGCGGCGCTGCCGAACCCGCTGCGGCTGGCGACCTGGTCGATACCGAGGTTGCTGCCCTCGAGGAGCTCACGAGCACGGCCTACTCGTTGCAGCACAAGCCATTTGGCGGGCGTCGTCCCGGCCTCGGCGACGAAGCGCCGGGCGAAGGTGCGTTCGGACATCGAGGCCCGGCGAGCCAGCGAGGCGACGGACTGCTCGGTCTCGAGATGCTCGCTCATCCACTGCAGCACATCGCGCAGGCTGTCGCCGGTGCACTCCGGGATGGGCATGTCGACGAACTGGCGTTGGCCTCCGTCACGCTGCGGAGGCACCACCATGCGTCGGGCGATGGTGGTCGCGACCGTTGCGCCGAGCTCGCGGCGTACGAGGTGCAGGCAGGCATCGATGCCGGCAGCCGTGCCGGCGCTCGTGATGATGTCTCCCTCGTCGACGAACAGCACGTCACCGTTGACCCGCGCCAACGGGTAGGCCGCGGCGAGGTCCACGGTGTTCATCCAGTGCGCCGAGCACTCGCGCCCGTCGAGCAGCCCGGCTGCCCCGAGGAGGAACGCCCCGCTGCACACCGACAAGACGATGGCACCCGCGTCGTGCGCGTCCCGCAGCGCGGTGAGGAGGGCCGGCGAGAACTCCCGCAGCTCCGTCGCCGGGACGGCGACGAGATCGGCTCCCAGGAGGCCTTCGAGCCCGTGTGGCACGTTGAGCGACAGGCCGTTGAGCAGGTTGACCGGACGTTCGGGATGTTCGGCGCAGACGCGCAGATCGAACGCCGGAACGCCCTGGGCGGTCCGGTCGATCCCGAACACCTCGTGGAGGACGCCGAACTCGAAGACGGCGGCCTGGTCGGCAAGCAAGACGGCCACGGTGCGAAGGCTCATGTCGCGGTCACGAGAACAGCCTGCCACATTTGGCACTAAATCGATGCATAGTGGCATTCCAGCCACTCGTGGCGAGAATGCCACGAGCGCAGGATTACTGCCATGAACGAGAATCTCAGCCAGATCCTCAGCACCGCCGGCGTCGTCACCATCATCGTGGCCTTCGTCGGGGCCATCGTCAGTCTTCTCGAACGAACCCACCGGCGGACCCGACAGCTGCCCCACCTCCAGCGCACCCCGTTTGATGCCGACCATGATCGCGACCTCGCGCGCACCCTCGAGGAGCTGCGGGCGGGGCGGTCCCAGCCGGCCAGCCGGGTCGCCGGATCCGGCCGGTGTCCTAGATTGGGCGCATGGCACGCCCCCATGCCGCAGCGCTCGCCGAGGACGCGTGGCACCGCAAGCTCGAGCGTGGGCTACGGCGCCGGGGATGGAAGAACCGGATCATCGGGCACGTCGGGTATGGGTCGAGCCGTCCCGCCGCGATGTTGAACGCTGGCCTGGACCCAGCCAAGGCCGACAACGTCATCCGGGTCTTCGGACGTGTGGTCCTCAGTAGGGACCGCCAACCCGGCGACGACGAGCCAGACCTCACCTTCGGCGGGATGCGCTCCTTGCACGCGCGCGACCGGGGGTGGCGGGCGTTCGTCACAGCCCCCGCGATGGACGTGCCCGTGTCGGTCACGGTCGGCGACCGCACGTTCCACACGCGAGCGGACCGCTCGGGTCACATCGACGCCAGCTTCCGCGGCCACGACCTCGGGCCTGGCTGGCACCACGTCACGTTGACCGCCCAGGGCGCCGAGCCCGCCCAGGCCGAGGTCTTCGTCGTCGGCCCCGACGTCACCCATGGTCTGGTCAGCGACATCGACGACACCGTCATCTCCACCTCGCTGCCACGGATGATGATCGCGGCCTGGAACACCTTCGTGCGCCATGAGGCCGCCCGCCGGGTCGTGCCCGGGATGGCTCCGATGTACCGCGACCTGCTCGCCGGCCACCCCGGGGCGCCGATCGTCTATGTCTCGACGGGGGCCTGGAACACGGCACCGACGTTGACCCGGTTCCTGCGCGGGCACGGTTATCCGATCGGCCCGTTGCTGCTCACCGACTGGGGGCCGACCAACACCGGCTGGTTCCGCAGCGGGCAGGAGCACAAGCGGGCCAGCCTCGACCGTCTGGCGCGCGACTTCCCCGGGATCGTGTGGACGCTGTTCGGCGACGACGGCCAGCACGACCCCAAGATCTACCAGGATTTCGCCGAGGCCCGGCCCGAGGTGGTGGACGCCATTGCGATCCGCCAGCTCACCCCCACGGAACAGGTGCTCTCGCACGGGATCCCGGTCTCGAACGAGGAGCTGTCACCGCGCACCAGCCGGGCACCCAAGGACGTCCCGGTCTACTACGCGCCCGACGGTTACGGCCTGCAGCGGATCCTTCGGGCAGCAGGGAAGCTGCCAGAACCCACCTCCAGCTGAGTCCCGGCCGACGCGATCACCTGCCGCCGCTGAGCAGGTGCCCGTGGGATCATGGCACGCATGCCGGAGCTGCCCGAGGTCCAGGCGCTCGTCGACTTCCTTGCCGAGCGGACCGCCGGTCTCGCGATCGCCCGTGTCGACCTCGCCTCCTTCTCGGTGCTCAAGACCTTTGACCCGCCGCCGTCGGCGCTCGCCGGTGGCCCCGTCGACGGCATCCACCGGTACGGGAAGTTCCTGGACATGGACATCGACGGGATCCACCTCGTCTTCCACCTCGCTCGGGCGGGCTGGCTGCGGTGGTCCGACGAGCTGCCACAGACGGTGCTGCGTCCTGGCAAGGGTCCGATTGCGTTGCGTGTCAGGCTCTCCGACGGGTCAGGCTTCGACCTCACCGAGGCAGGGACCAAGAAGTCGTTGGCGGCATATATCGTGCGCGACGTGCGGGAGGTCCCGGGGATTGCGAGACTCGGTCCCGACCCGATGGCCGAAGAGTTCAACGAGGCGACGTTCGCTGCGATGCTTGCGGGTCGGCGTACCCAGGTCAAGGGTCTGCTGCGCGACCAGGAGTTCATCGCCGGGGTCGGCAACGCCTACTCCGACGAGATCCTGCACGTAGCGCGGCTGTCGCCGTTCGCCCTCGCGGCCACGCTGAACCCGGAAGAGGTCCAGCGCCTGTATGCGGCGCTGCGCGACACGCTCGCCGGCGCCGTGGTGGCCGCGTCGGGCAAGCCGGCCAAGGAGCTGAAGGACGCCAAACGCGAGGGGATGCGGGTGCACGGCCGCACCGGCCTGCCCTGTCCCGTATGCGGTGACACGGTCCGCGAGGTGTCCTTCGCCGACTCCTCGCTGCAGTACTGCGCCACCTGTCAGACGGGTGGGAAGCCGCTTGCCGACCGGCGGATGTCCCGGTTGCTCAAGTGACGGCCAGCTCGGTGTCTCGGACCTGAATGCGAGGATGGTCTCATGAGCTTTCAACCTTCGACTCCCACCGTCGCGCCGCGCGGCCTCGCCGACGACGCCGTCATGCTCGACGTGCGAGAACAGGACGAGTGGGACGTCGGGCATGCCCCGAACGCGGTCCACATCCCGCTCGGCGAGGTCTCGTCCCGGCTTGGTGAGCTGGCGGAGCTCACCGACTCGGGCAACGTGCTCCCAGTCGTCTGCCGCAGCGGTGCCCGCTCGGGCCGCGCTGTGGCCTGGCTCGTCCAGCAGGGGGTCGACAGCGCGAACGTCGACGGCGGCATGATGGCTTGGGCCGCGAGCGGCAAACCGATCGTCGCACCGAGCGGTGACCCTGCGCGGGTCAAGTAGCACCGCGGGAGACCGGACCCCGTGAGGATCCTGTCGATCCAGTCTCACGTGGCCTATGGCCACGCGGGGAACTCCGCGGCCGTGTTCCCGCTCCAACGGCTCGGTCACGAGGTCTACCCGGTGCACACCGTGACGTTCTCGAACCACACGGGATACGGCGCGACGCGGGGTCCGCTCATTGCGGCCGCCGACGTCCGCGAGGTCGTCGACGGCATCGAGGACCGAGGGGTCTTCCCAGGAATCGACGCGGTGCTGTCGGGGTACCAGGGGGCCGAGGCGGTGGGGGAGGTGGTCCTAAGCGCGGTCGCGCGGGTCAAGGCAGCGAACCCTGCTGCGGTCTACTGCTGCGATCCCGTGATGGGTGACGTGGGGCGGGGCTTCTACGTGCGCGAGGGCATCCCAGCCTTCATGCGTGACCACGTCGTGCCGGCCGCCGACATCGTCACGCCGAACCAGTTCGAGCTCGAGTTCCTCACTAGCACGAAGGTATCGACACAGGCCGACCTTGTGGAGGCGATGACCTCGCTCGGCGCCAGCGGGCCCAAGACGGTACTCGTGACGAGTGTCCTGACAGCGGAGACGCCGGCCGACGCGATCCAGATGGCCTGCGTGTCACCGGACGGCGCCTGGGTGGTGACGACGCCGAAGCTGGCGATGACGGTGCAGGGCGGAGGGGACGTCACCGCGGCATTGTTCCTCGCGCATACGCTCACCGACGGGCCGCGAGTCGCGCTGTCCCGCACGGCGGCCAGCGTCTACGCAATCCTCGAGGCCACGCATACCGCGGGTCTCTACGAGCTGGCGCTGATCGCCGAACAGGAGGCGATCGCTCACCCGGACGAGCGGTTCGACGTCGTCGACCTCGAAGCGTGACAGGGCTAGTCGGGGGCTAGTCGGGGGCTAGTCGGGGGCTAGTCGTCGGGCTAGTCCTGCTGCTCCGACCGCGGCATCAGGACGCAGAACTCGTTGCCCTCCGGGTCGGCGAGCACGGCCCAGCCGCGGTCGGGTTCCCGTAGGTCGTTGACCAGCGTTGCTCCCAGCCCGAGCAGGCGGTCGACCTCCTCGTCGCGGCTGCGGTCGGTTGGACGAAGACAGATGTGCATCCGGTTCTTGACGGTCTTGGGTTCCGGCACCTTGAGGAACAGCAGGTAGCGGTCGTCGGGACCGACGAGACCGCACTCCTCCGCCCCGGGCTCGGTCTCCTCGTCGTCCGGGAGGTGGTGGTCGCTGAGCACCTGGGCCCACCACATGGTCTGCGCGTAGGGGTCGGCGGCGTCGATACAGAAGTTACTCGTCCGTGAGGCCATGGGTCGCACGCTGTCACGAGCGGCTAACAGTGCGCCAACGGTTATACCGACGACACGCGTACCGGAGTCTCCGGCAATCTCGGGTCGACGCTAGACGGACGCATACAGTCCGATCCATGGATCCCGTGCGGAACCCGTATGCGCCCGGAGCCGGCCAGCGTCCACCTGAGCTGGCCGGTCGCGACGAGCAGCTGCTGGCGTTCGACGTGGTGCTTGAACGCGTGGCCAAGGGGCGGCCGGAGCGGTCGGTCGTGCTCACCGGGCTACGGGGCGTGGGAAAGACCGTGTTGCTCAACGCCCTGCGCTCGTCTGCGGTCCGGGCCGGTTGGGGCACCGGCAAGCTCGAGGCTCGTCCCGACCAGCGGTTGCGGCGACCACTCGCTGCCGCGCTGCACGTCGCGGTCCGCGAGCTGGGCCATGCCCGCACCGACGAGGTGCTCGGGACGCTCAAGGCCTTCGCCCAGCGGGACGTGCCGGCGTCGGCGAAGCTGCGCGACCGCTGGAACCCCGGCATCGACGCGATCGCCACCACCGGACGGGCCGACTCCGGTGACATCGAGATCGACCTCGTCGAGCTGCTCTCCGACGTCGGTGGTCTCGCTGCCGACCTCGGGCGCGGCGTCGCCGTGTTCCTCGACGAGATGCAGGACCTCGCGCCGGAGGACATCTCAGCGCTGTGTGCGGCGTGTCACGAAATCTCGCAGAACGGGCTGCCGGTGATCATCGTCGGGGCCGG
>NZ_JBDTKA010000061.1:0-9349 GCF_039935575.1 Lapillicoccus sp. | reverse complement strand
CGCTTCCGGATCCACGGCGCGTCCGGCCTGACCTACACCCACAGCCACTGTTACGCCCTCGAAGGGCTGGCCATGGCCACGCCTCCCGCGACGCCATACCCGGCCGCGGTTCACGCCGGCGTCCGCTGGCTCGCCGACGTGCAGCAGCCGAACGGCGCACTTCTGGCCTGGCACGACGGGGTACGCGCTTTCGGACCGGACCGGACCGACGCCACCGCGCAGGCGATACGACTCTGGATGCTGGTCGACCCGCATGGGTATGCCGTGCCTGCGGCTGCTGCTCGTGACTTCCTGTCCCAGTGCTGGGCACCTCCGCGCGGACTGCGTTATGGCTCGGAAAGCATGGACGTGAGCTCGTGGGCGACCATCTTCGGAGCCCAGGCGCTGGCCTGGATGGACGACCCCGACGGCGCCGACGCGACTGTCCTGGTGTGAACATCTCGATGCGCGACAATCCAGTAGTACCACCGGTTTCCAGAGTCACCACGGCCCTCGTGGGCGGCGGTCCGGCTGCCTTCGGCGTGCTCGCCGAGCTCGTGGAGTCCGGACGCATCGAGCAACACGCCCAGAGGGGGATGCAGATCGTCTCCGCGGGGCCGGCGGAGCGCTTCGGGGCGGGTCGACTCGGCGACTACCTGGTGCGCTCAGACACACGCGGTCGCGTCTTCGTCGAGTGCGCCCTCCCCCACCTCGACAGGGGAAAGCGCTGTGACCGGGACGCCGTGCAGACCTGCGAGACCGATGACCCGGTGGACCTTCCCGTCGCCGCGGACCTGCTCGCTCGTGCGGGCCGGCATCTGCTGCGCAACGCCGGCGGCATCCCCGAGGTCACGGTCCGGGCGTCGACCCAGGTGACGGGTCTGCGCTCGACGAGCGCTGACGGCGCGCTCGTGGAGCTCGCGACGACGGGTGGAACCATCCTCGCCGACGAGGTGCTCCTCGCTCTGGGTGGCCGACCCTGGGCGCCCTCGATCGCTCGTCCGGTCGAGGCCCTCGCCCTGCACAGCGACATCGCACTGCAGGCACCCGGGATGGCCTCGGTCCTGCATACCTTGTCCGGCCGTGAGCCACGGGTCACGATCGTCGGCGGCGCCCACAGCGCCTTCGCCGTCGCGGGACTGCTGCTTCGGTTGCCACTCGCCTGGTCCGCGGGCTCGATCACGGTGCTGCACCGCAGACCGGTCGTCGTCACCTACCCCGACACCGAGGCGGCGCGCGCCGACGGAGTCGACGTCCGTGTCGACTGTGTCTGCCCGGACACCGGCATCGTCCATCGGTTCGGCGGCCTCCGAGCCGACTCTGCGGCCCTCTTCCGCCGGGTCCGCGACGGCGACGACCAGCGCGTGCACCTCGTTCGGGTCGACTCGCGGGAGCTCCATACGTCCGACCCCGTGGTCATCGCCGCTACCGGCTACCGCTCTCGGGTGAGTGACCTCGTCCGGGGCAGTACCTGGGACGGCACTGGCCGGCTCTCCGACCGGTGGGGACGGCTGCTCCCGGGCGTTCGCGGGATGGGTCTCGGAACGGCTCGCCCGCACCTCGGTTCGACGGGGGGCGAGCCGGAGTTCACCGGGTCGGTGGACGGGGTGTGGTTCTACCGGAACGTCGTCGCGCCGAACCTGGTGGCGTCGTCCGCTCCGGCACTCGCGCGGGCCTAGCGGCCCCGCCTGTGGCCGACCGGACTCAGATGTTGCCGAGTTTCACGCCTTGGAAGTCCACATTGTCCGCCAACATGTGAGTCCGGATCGGGAAGCAGGGCCTTCAGACGGCGATCGCGGGACCAGAGGCCTCCGGCGGCAGCTCGTTGTAGGTATCGGCGCGGGGCTGCCCCGACAGCGCGGCAATGGCGTCCATGATCTCGTCGGTGACGGCGCGCCGGGCGCGGCCCTGCGGCACACCGGCATACCGCTGCGTGAAGTCCAGCGGCGCCCCGAACGTGACGCTGACCTTGGCCAGCCGGGGGAACCTCGCCCCGACCGGTTGGATGTCCTGGGTCCCGGCCAGAGCCACCGGGACGACCGGCACCGCAGCGGTGAGCGCGAGGAAGGCGACACCGGTACGCCCGCGGTAGAGCCGGCCGTCGCGTGAGCGCGTCCCCTCGGGGTAGATCCCGAAGGCGTCCCCCTCGCCGAGGACCTCCAACGCTGCGTCGAGCGACTCCTGGGCCGCCCGGGACGAGCGCCGGTCGACGGGGATGGCCCCGATCCCCTCGAACAGCTCACGCAGGACGGCGCCCCGCGGACCGCCGCCCGTGAAGTAGTCGTCCTTGGCGAGGAACCGGACCTTGCGCGGGGCCGCGAGCGGGATCGCGAAGGAGTCGATGAACGAGAGGTGGTTGCTCGCCAGGATGACGCCACCCGTTGCCGGGACGTTCTCCGCACCGCGGATCGTCGGCCGGTAGAGCGCATGGCTGAGCGGTTTCAGCACGATGTGACCCGCCCGGTAGATCATGACGCCGACTGTAGTTGGCTGGACCACCTGTCGTCCCTTTCCCTCCAGCTGAGGATTCGCCCCAGTGGCGGCCGCGCCGCAATAGGCTCGTGCCCACCCTGTCGAGCCTGGTCGAGGAGGCGAGCGTGAGCCGACGTCCCCTTCCTGTCGGCGCCTCCCATCTGGTGAGCCGGCTCAGCACCACCACACCCGGTCAACCCAGCTCGCAGCAGGAGGTCCTGGGCGAGCTACGCGGGGTGATCCTGTCCGGCGACGCCCAGCCCGGGACGCCGATCCCGCTGGACGAGGTGGCCAGGTTCTTCGACGTCAGCCTCATCCCGATCCGGGAGGCTCTCAAGACGCTCATCGGCGAGGGGTTGGTCGACCACGAACCGCGGGGCGGCTACGAGGTCGCCCAGCTGACCCGGGACGAGCTGCGTGAGTTCTATGTCATCCGTGAGGCGCTCGAGGCCGCCGCCCTGCGCGCGTCGGTACTCGCGGCGACGGTGGACGACGACGCATACGCGACCAGCATCCACGAGGGACTTGGTGAGGCCCTCGTGGCGGAAGACCTGCGGACCTACCACCGGGACAGCCGGCGGTTCCACCTCGCGCTCGTAGGACCGTCGGGGATGCACCGGCTGCTGCACGTGTTCGAGCTGGCCTGGAATGTCACCGAGCCGTCGCAACCGATGTCGGAGGTCTCGGCGGATGGGCGAGATCGGATGCACGCCGACCACGCGGCGATGCTGGCGGCGTTCGTCGACCGCGATGCTGACGAGCTCGTACGCTGCTCCGCCAGTCACTACCAGCGCCTCGAGAGAGCGGTCGCACGGCGCTGAACCCGCTCGCTGGAGTGGCGCACTCGTCGCTGTCTGAGCCGGGCCACATCGGGTATATCTCGGATATATCGCCTCGAAAACCCGTCGGAAACCGTTGCGGGACTAACTTCAGGCTCCATCCCCGGGTGGCGCCTGCGCCGATCCCGGCCGTCGGAAAGTCAGCTCCGAGAGGCATACCGTGACCGACCTGATCGACTCCCCAGCTCCACCCAGCTCCGCGCATCCCGCCGGTGTCGGCGTCATCAAGCCCGGATATCACCCGCGCCTGACCAACGACGACCTCGCGCCCCTGCGGGACCAGAACTGGACCTGGTACAACATCTTCGCGTTCTGGATGTCGGACGTGCACAGCGTCGGCGGATACGTCACCGCCGGAAGCCTGTTCGCGCTGGGCCTGACCAGCTGGCAGGTCTTCATCTGCCTCATCGTCGGCATCTCCATCGTGCTGTTCTTCTGCAACCTCGTCGCCAAGCCGAGCCAGCGCAGCGGGGTTCCCTTCCCGGTCATCTGTCGCTCGGTCTTCGGGGTGCTTGGCGCCAACATCCCGGCGATCATCCGCGGGCTCATCGCGGTCGCCTGGTACGGCATCCAGACCTACCTCGCCTCCGCGGCGCTCGACATCCTGCTGGTACGCCTGTGGCCGGGTCTGGCGCCCTACGGCGACGTCGCGCAGCACGGGATGTTGGGCCTCTCCACGCTCGGCTACTTCACCTTCGCGGTCCTCTGGGTGCTGCAGGCCGCCGTCTTCTGGACCGGCATGAACACCATCCGCCGCTTCATCGACTTCTGCGGCCCGGCCGTCTACGTCGTCATGGTCGTCCTGTGCATCTACCTGCTGAGCAAGGCGAACTGGAACGTCAACCTCAACCTGTCGGACAAGCAGCTCAGCGGCGGCGCGATGATCTCGACGATGTTCGCGGCGACGGCACTGGTCGTGTCCTACTTCTCCGGCCCGATGCTCAACTTCGGTGACTTCTCCCGCTACGGCAAGACGTTCGCGGCCGTCAAGAAGGGCAACTTCTGGGGTCTGCCGGTCAACTTCACGATGTTCTCGGTCCTGACCGTGCTCACTGCGGCCGCGACTCTGCCGGTCTACGGCGAGCTCATCACGGACCCGGTCAAGACCGTGGGCAAGATCGACAACACCTTCGCGATCGTCCTGGCGGCACTCACGTTCACGACCGCGACCATCGGCATCAACATCGTCGCGAACTTCGTCTCCCCTGCCTTCGACTTCTCGCACGTCAACCCGCAGAAGATCAGCTGGCGCACGGGCGGCATGATCGCCGCCGTCGGGTCCGTCCTCATCACCCCATGGAACCTCTACAAGAGCGCCGACACCATCCACTACACGCTGGACACGTTGGGCGCGTTCATCGGCCCGCTCTTCGGGGTGCTCATCTGCCACTACTACCTGATCCACAAGCAGAAGGTCGCCATCGACGACCTGTTCACGATGGACGAGAAGGGGATCTACTACTACACGAAGGGGTTCAACCCCGCGGCAGTATGGGCGACCGCCATCGCTGCCGTGGTCGCGATCGCCTGCGTGTTCGTCCCCGGGATGAACGCCGCGAACGACTACAGCTGGTTCATCGGGTGCGGGCTGGGACTGGTGGTCTACTACGTACTCGCCCGCAACAGCAAGGTCACCGCGCTCATCGAGGCGCGCACCGGCGACGACGTGGTGACAGGCTGATACCCATGCACATCCGGGTCATCAACCCCAACACCACGTGGTCCATGACGTCACTCATCGAGCGGTCCGCCCGCTCGGTGGCCTGGCCAGGAGTCACGGTGGACGCGGTGTCGCCCACGATGGGGCCTGCCTCGATCGAGAGCCACTACGACGAGGCGCTCGCCGTGCCCGGCATCCTGGACGAGATCGCCAAGGGTGAGCGGGAGGGTGTCGACGGCTACGTTCTCGCCTGCTTCGGGGATCCGGGCCTGGAGGCAGCCCGTGAGCGCGCCCGTGGGCCGGTCGTGGGGATCGCCGAGGCGGCTATGCGTACGGCCACCTATCTCGGTCGCTCGTTCAGCGTGGTGACCACGCTCGGCCGTACCCGCGGCCGAGCGTGGGATCTCGCCGAGACCTATGGCACCCATCGCGCGTGCCGCGGCGTACACGCCTGCGAGATCGCGGTGCTCGAGCTGGAGTCCTCGCCGGACGCTCGGGAGCGGATCACGCAAGCCTGCCGGGAGGCGTTGGCGATCGACGAGAGCGACGTCATCGTGCTCGGCTGCGCCGGGATGGCCGACCTGTGCGCACACGTCTCCAAGGCGATCGGCGCGCCAGTAGTCGACGGCGTGGCCGCGGCGACCGTCACGGTGCAGGGACTGGTTCAGCTCGGACTGCGCACCAGCACGATCGGTGAGTATGCGTCGCCGCCGCCGAAGCGGTACGACGGGTTGCTGTCGTCGTTCGACCTGACAGGCGAGGCGGCGACGGAGCAGAGCCAGCACAGTCGGTGAGCTTGGTGACCCAGTTTGCGGGAGCTTGAGTCAGTCGTCGAACTCGCCGATGACCTTCCCGCCGAGAACCCGCTCGATGACCTGACGGCCCGCGGCCCCCGAGGTCGCGATGTCCTCGTCGTCGTCGCTGATGTCGTCGTCGGGTTGGCGGCTGGGCTGCACTGACGCGGCGGGCGGGCGACTTCGTGGGCTCGACGCTGTCGTCGGTTCGGGGTGATATCGGTCGGGTTTCCGGCCGTTTTCACCCATCTTCGGCGGCGCTGTCGGGGCCGAAGTCGGCGGCGTGCCTCTCTCGTCGTCGAACCACCCCTCGTCGCGGCCCTCCTCGTCAGGAACGTCCGGCACTCCCTCCGGTGCCGCGTCCCGCGAGGCTGGTTCCGCTCGGCTGGGCGTGCGGCCCCGCGTCGCCGCCGTGCTACCCACGGGGCCCGGGGCGCCCGGGCCGGTAGGACCAGGGGGGCCGCCGCTGGGCGTCCCTCCCCCGAACGTTCCGCCATGGGAGCTGTCTCCGGTGGGCGGCACACCCTCGACCGGGACGTCGACACCGATCTCGTCGATCAGTGCCTGACGGACCAGCTCCGCGTGGTTGCCCTGGCGGAACGTGTTGGCGAGTCCGACGGTCGCGATCTGCAACACCAGCCGGTTGCCGTCGTAGTCCAGCACCTGCGCGTGCTGGGACAGGAACGTCCAGGTCACCCGACGCATACCGAACACGCGGGCCAGCACGTCCGGCCAGACCCTGCGGATCGCCGCAGTGTCGATCGCGCCTGCGTGACCCGTCGTCCGCGAGTCGTCCGGTGCACCAGTCGAGGTAGGTGAGGATGACGATGTGGAGGCACCCGACTCCACCGGTGCCGCCGTGCTGGTCTCGCGCGGCCCGCTCGCCGACGTCGGGGGTGAGGACTGCGAGGGTCGCGACTCGGACGGCGACGGCTCCGACGTCTCGTCGACCCGCTGTGGCCGCATCCCCGTCTGTCCGTCGGAGCGCAGGTTGCGCACTGGGCTCGGCGCTTCGGCGGGCGGGCCTACGGCATGGCTCGGGGGGGCCGTCTCGCTTCGGCCACCAGAGCGCGTCGCCGACGGTGTGCCCTCCAGGTCGAGACGGCGTTCGAGCCGGTCCAGGCGGGCGGCATACCCACCCGAACCTGTGGCAGCGGGAAGCAGGATGCGGGCGCAGATCAGCTCGAGCTGCATCCGCGGCGCCGTGGCGCCGGTCATCTCGGTGAGGCCGGCGTTGACGACGTCCGCCGCGCGCGAGAGTCCGCCCGGCCCGAACCGGGACTGCTGTCCGCGCATCCGCTCGAGCTGGTCCTCCGGTACGCCGCGCAGCACCGAAGCGGCACCTTCGGGCACCGCGGCGACGATGATCAGGTCGCGCAGCCGTTCGAGCAGGTCCTCCACGAACCGCCTCGGGTCGTGCCCCGACTCGATGACGCGGTCGATCTGCATGAACACCGCCGCGCCGTCGCCGGCCGCGAGGGCGTCGATCGTGGCGTCGAGCAGCTCACCGTCGGTGAACCCCAGCAGCGACGCCGCGCCCTCATAGGTGAGCCCCTCGTCGCCCGACCCCGCGATCAGCTGGTCGAGCACGGACAGAGAGTCACGGACCGAACCCCCTCCGGCCCGGGTCACGAACCCGAGGACTCCCGGCGCGACGGTCACGCCTTCCTTCTCGCACATCTGCTCCATGTAGGCCGTCAGCCGGGCTGGAGGGACGAGGCGGAAGGGGTAGTGGTGGGTCCTCGACCGGATCGTGCCGATAACCTTCTCGGGCTCGGTCGTCGCGAAGACGAACTTCACATGCTCGGGCGGCTCCTCGACGATCTTGAGCAGCGCGTTGAAGCCCTGCGGCGTCACCATGTGCGCCTCGTCGATGATGTAGATCTTGTAGCGGCTCTGTGCCGGGCCGTAGGACGCGCGTTCGCGCAGGTCACGGGCGTCGTCGACGCCACCGTGGCTGGCCGCGTCGATCTCGATGACGTCGATCGTGCCGGGCCCGCCCCGCGACAGTGCGACACACGAGTCGCACGACCCGCATGGCTCCGGGGTCGGTCCCTGCTCACAGTTGAGGCAGCGTGCCAGGATCCGGGCGCTCGTCGTCTTGCCGCAGCCGCGCGGTCCGCTGAACAGGTAGGCGTGGCTGACCCTCCCGGTGCGCAGCGCCTGCATGAGGGGCTCGGTGACGTGCTCCTGGCCGATGACGTCGCGGAAGGTCTCCGGTCGGTAGCGGCGGTACAGGGCGATGGTCACCCGAGGAACCCTAGCCGCGCGGGACGACACCCCGGTATGCGCTCGCACAGGCTGCGTCGGCCGACCGAGAGCGGGCGGCCCGGGCCGGTTCTGGCTCGGTCAAGGCCGGGCCGACCCGTGGATCAGACGCGCCCGGCGGGCATACACGCGAGGGCCGATGAGCGGCACCAGTGCGCGGGCAAGCGGGGGCGCCGTTCTTATCATCTCGGCCAAGACCGTCGGATCGCCCTCGTAGGCGAACATCCCGAAGGCCAGTGGCATCGCGGACTTTGGCACCGCTGCCACCCCGGCTTCGCCGATCGCCTGCCATTCGCCTTCGGTCATGACCATCGCCGCCAGCGGCAGCAGCGCGCGCTCCTCGAGATCGAGGTGCTCGCGTAGTAGCGCGTGCAGGATCTCGAGCTGTTCGGCGAGCTGGTCGCGCCGGACGCCGTCGGGGTCGTCGGCCCACGCCCCACGTAGCGTTCCGACACGACTCAAGGCGGCGTCGAGGGCGTGGTGTTGAGCCTCCGCTTCCTCGATGACGTCGAGGGCGTTGGGCGAGGTCCGTTCCCGTAGCTTGGGCCAGAGCAACGCGTCTTCACTTTCATGGTGATGATGCAGCAGGTCACAGAGCAGGCGAAGGTGCGCCGCGACAGCCGTCGCGCGCCGGCTGTCGCCGGGTGCCGTCCGAGACACCGCAGCGGGAGCCAGCCGGAACTCGCGCAGCAACGCGGTATGCACGACGATCATGTCGCGCACGTCGACCAGCGGCGCGGCGGGGGGCTCGTGGCCGAGGTTCGTGAGGTGGTTTCGTGTCATGTCCGCGCTTGTCATGCCACCAGGTTCGGCCCGTCCCCGAGGCGAGACCATCCCACAAATGTGGGGACTTTCGTCCAGTACCTTCCCTACTCCGTCGGCACCGGTCACGATGAGGTCATGAGAACGGCGAGGACACGCTCGCTGGGCGATCGCCTCGATGCGGCGACGTCACGGTGCGGAAACGTAGATGCTTTGGCCCGCAAGGTCTTCGAGACCGTCGCCGTGGACGTTCCGTTCGCCTTTGCCTGCCTGGCGACGACCGACCCCGCGAACGGGCTCATCACCGGAACGACCAAGTCCCATCCCCTGACCGTCAGTGACGAGGAGCTGGCGGCCGCCGAGTACGGAGAACCCGACGTCAACCTGTTCGCTGACCTCGCACTGCGCCCTCTTCCAGTGGGCGTGTTGTCGGTCGACACCAATGGACGGCCGGACAGCTGTCGCCGGTTCCGCGAGTTCGTGGTCCCGAACTTCGGCTTCACCGACGAGCTCCGACTCGCGTGCCGTGCCGGTGGCACGACCTGGGCCCTGCTGGGTCTCTACCGCGGTGCAGC
>NZ_JBDTKA010000060.1:0-55527 GCF_039935575.1 Lapillicoccus sp. | reverse complement strand
GTCGGCGGTCTCATCGGCACCCTGCTCATCGGCTTCTTCGCCACCACGGGCAGCCCGACGGGGGCCGCGGGGCTCGACGTCAACTCCGGCCTCTTCTACGGCGGCGGTCTCTCGCAGCTGGGAGCGCAGGCGGAGGGCGCGTTCGCCGTCCTGATCTTCTCGTTCGTCGTGACGTACGCCATCGGCTGGGTGCTCCACAAGACGATGGGCTTCCGGGTGAGCGAGGACGACGAGGTGGGTGGTATCGACCTCGCCGAGCACGCGGAGACCGGCTACGACCTCGTCTCGTTCGGCGGCTCGCGCACCGGCTCGTTCCTCAGCGGGGGGCACCTTGCGGCACCCTCCCCATCCTCCGCCGGCCCGCGGCCCACGGATGCCGCGTCAGCGGCCAACAAGGAAGGAGCCTCGGCGTGAAGCTCATCACCGCAGTCATCAAGCCCCACCAGCTCGACGAGGTCAAGGAGGCCCTCGAGGCCTACGGCATCTCGGGGATGACGGTCAGCGAGGTGAGCGGCTACGGTCGCCAGCGCGGCCACAGCGAGGTCTACCGGGGGGCGGAGTACACCGTGGACTTCGTGCCGAAGGTCCGGCTCGAGGTGCTCGTCGACGACCTCGACGCCGGCGGCGTGATCGACGTCATCCTCAAGGCGGCCCATACCGGCCGCATCGGAGACGGCAAGATCTGGGCCACCCCGATCGACGACGTCGTCCGGGTCCGCACCGGCGAGCGCGGTCACGACGCGCTCTGACGGAAACTGACGGCGTGAGAGCCGGCATGCGGCCCGCGCTCGCGGTGATCGCGTGGGCGCGAGCCAACCGAAAACCTGTCGCACGAAGGACAGCACCATGACCGACGTCACGATGCGGCGGCTCGACCTGGCCGGCACCCGGAGCTTCTCCGCCCCGGGTGCCGGCCAGGCGCGCCGGGCCGCCCTCGCCGAGTTCGGGTTCGAGTGGCTCGGGGACCTCTGGGCCACCGCGTCCGATGGTCGTCAGCTGCCCGGCGTGGCGCTGGCCGCCGTCGGCAGCCTCGCCCGCGGCGACGGCGGACCCCTCAGCGACTTCGACCTCGTGCTGCTGCACCAGACGCGCGCGCTCGGTGCGCACGACCTGACCGCGCTGGCGGACAAGCTCTGGTACCCGATCTGGGACCAGGGGGTCAGGCTCGACCACAGCGTCCGGACCGTGAACCAGTGCCGGTCCGTCGCGGGCGCTGACCTCTCGGCTGCGGTGGGCCTGCTCGACATCACCTTCGTCGCCGGGGACGCCGACGTCGTCAACGCCGCTCGGTCGACCGTCGCCCACGACTGGCGGGCCAACGCACGCACCCGGCTGCCTCAGCTGCAGGAGCAGATCCACCAGCGGCACGCCCGGCAGGGCGACCTGGCCCATCTGCTCGAACCCGACCTCAAAGAGGCGCGCGGTGGTCTGCGGGACATGACCGTGCTGCGGGCCCTCGCTGCGGCCTGGCTCGCCGACCGTCCGCACGGAGCGGTCGACGAGGCATTCCAGAAGCTGCTCGACGTGCGCGACGCCGTGCACGTGGTCACCGGACGCTCTCGTGACCGGCTCGGCCGCGAGGACCACGACTCCGCGGCCGCGCTGCTCGGGTACCACGACGCGGACCTGCTGCTCACCGACATCTCCTCCTCCGCGCGCGTGATCGCGTACTCGCTCGACGGGACGTTGCGGCGCGCGTCTCAGTCCCAGCGGGCCCGCACCCTGCGCGTCGGCCCGCGCCGCCCACGGATGACGCCGCTGGGCTACGGGCTGTTCCTCAGCGACGGGGAGGCGGTGCTCGGCTCAGGGGTCGACCCGAAGAAGGACCCGCTGCTCGTCATGCGTGCCGCCCTCGTCGCGGCCCGCAACGGCGTCAACATCGCGCCGGCGACCCTCGCCAACCTTGCGGCGAGCTGCCCTGCGTTGCCCACCCCCTGGCCGGAGCCTGCACTGGCCGTCTTCGGCGACCTGCTGGCGACCGGCCCTGGCCTGGTCGGCGTCTGGGAGGGGCTCGACCTGTCCGGGATCGTGCAGCGCTGGATCCCCGAGTGGTCGGCGGTCCGCAGCCGTCCACAACGCAACGCCGTTCACCGGCATACCGTCGACCGGCACCTCATCGAGACCGTCGTGCGCGCCAGCGGCCTGCTGCGCGAGGTCACCCGCCCTGACCTGCTGCTGCTGGCGGCGCTGCTGCACGACATCGGCAAAATCGCCGGCTCCCGCGACCACAGCGAGACCGGAGCACCGATCGCCGACACTGTCCTGCGGCGGTTCGGGGTGGACGACGCGGACCGCGAGCTCGTGGTCCACCTGGTGCGCGAGCACCTGACCCTGATCGACCTGGCGACCCGCCGTGACGGCGACGACCCGCAGACGATCGCGGCCGTCTCGCGCGCGGTCGGCGGCAGCCTGGACAACGTGGACCTCCTGCGGGCGCTGACCGAGGCGGACGCGAGTGCCGCCGGACCCGCGGCCTGGACCGACTGGCGTGCCAACCTGCTCGACAAGCTCGTCGTCACGGCCCGCGCCTCGCTCGCCGCCGGGGAGCAGCGCGACGACGTCCCGCGCGACGCGGAGCCGGTGCCGGCGGAGGCGCAGAGTCGGCTGGTGACGGGGCAACCCCTCGTGGTGGTCACCCCGCTCGGCGGGGCGCACCGGATCGACATCTACGACCGCGACCGGCTCGGGCTGTTCGCCGAAACCGCCGGGCTGCTCGCGGCGCAGGGTCACATCGTCCGTTCGGCGATGGTCCGAACCGTCGACGGGGTCGCGGCGAACGAGTGGCACGTCGAGACCCCCGGCGGCGACTCCCCGAACGAGGGCGCGATCGTGCGCGGCCTGGTCCGGCTCGCCGAGGGTGACCGTGAACCGCTGGCCATGCTGAGCCGGCGCCGTCGCGCTTCGGCGTCGGACAGCTCACGGGCTCCGTCCGGCATGTCCGGCTCGCCCGGGCAGTCGCGCGCCATGGTGATCTCGCACGCCTCGGACTCGGCGACGGTGATCGAGGTTCGGGCGACCGACCGGCCAGGTCTGCTCCACGACATCGGCATCACGTTGTCGCGGGCCAGCCTGAGCGTGCGCAGTGCTCACATCGCGACGTATGCCGGTCAGGCGCTGGACACGTTCTATGTCACCGAGTTCGGGGGACGCCCGTTGCCGCCGGCCCGGGTGGCCCAGGCGGTGTCGATGATCATCGACACCTGCGACGGCGACTGACCCGCTCTCGCCCGGTTAGGCTTTCGGGGTGTTTAACTCTCTGTCCGACCGGCTGACCGCGACCTTCAGCAGTCTGCGCGGCAAGGGTCGGCTCTCCGAGTCCGACGTCAACAAGGCGCTGCGTGACATCCGCCTCGCCCTGCTCGACGCCGACGTGGCGCTTCCCGTGGTGCGGCAGTTCGTCGGCGCGGTGCGCGAACGGGCGCTCGGCGAAGAGGTCAGCACGGCGCTGAACCCCGCCCAGCAGGTCGTCAGGATCGTCAACGAGGAGCTCATCGCCATCCTCGGCGGTGAGACGCGGACGATGCGGTTCGCCAAGACCCCGCCGACCGTGATCATGCTTGCGGGCCTCCAGGGGTCCGGTAAGACGACGCTTGCCGGCAAGCTCGGCGCCTGGCTGCGCGGCCAGGGCCACACCCCACTGCTCGTCGCCGCCGACCTCCAACGGCCGAACGCGGTCACCCAGCTGCAGGTCGTCGGCGAGAGAGCCGGCGTGCCCGTCTTCGCACCCGAGCGGGGCAACGTCGGTGGCCACGACGCCGTCCTGTCCTCCGGTGAAGGGACGCGCTCCTTCGGTGACCCGGTCGCGGTCTCGCGCGCCGGCATACAGGAGGCTCGCACCAAGCAGTTTGACGTCGTCATCGTCGACACCGCTGGTCGCCTCGCGGTCGACACCGTGCTCATGCAGCAGGCCGCGGACATCCGCGCGGCGATCCAGCCCGACGAGGTGCTGTTCGTCATCGACGCGATGATCGGTCAGGCCGCGGTGGAGACGGCGCTCGCGTTCCAGGAGGGCGTCGACTTCACGGGGGTGGTGCTGTCCAAGCTCGACGGCGATGCCCGCGGTGGCGCAGCGTTGTCGGTGGCGGGAGTCACCGGGCGGCCGATCATGTACTCGTCGATCGGTGAGAACACCAAGGACTTCGAGGTCTTCCACCCCGATCGAATGGCCGGTCGGATCCTCGACATGGGCGACGTGCTCACCCTCATCGAGCAGGCCGAGCAGGCGTTCGACCGCAGCCAGGCCGACGAGATGGCACGCAAGTTCCTCGCCGCGGAGGACTTCACCTTCGACGACTTCCTCCAGCAGATGGCCGCCATCAAGAAGATGGGGTCGCTGAAGGCGATGCTCCGAATGATGCCCGGCATGTCGGGGATGCGCGAGCAGCTCGACGCCCTCGACGAGCGCGAGTTCGACCGGGTCGAGGCGATGGTGCGGTCGATGACGCCGTTCGAGCGCAGCCACCCCAAGCTCATCGACGGGTCGCGGCGGGCGCGGGTCGCGCGGGGTTCCGGCGTGTCGGTGTCCGAGGTCAACCAGCTGCTCGAGCGGTTCCGCGAGGCCCAGAAGATGATGAAGTCGCTGGCCCGCGGTGGCGGTGGCGGCCTGCCCGGTATGCCAGGAATCCCCGGCGCGCGCAAGGGCGGCAAGGCGGCGGCCCCGGTCCGGCGCAAGTCCAAGAGCGGCAACCCGGCCAAGCGCGCCGCCGAGGAACGCGAGGACGCCCAGCGGGCGGCGGGGGCTCGGACGGCTGCGGCCGGCAAGGCGTTCGGTATGCCTGCCGACGATGACGGGGGAGACGTTCCCGAGCTGGACCCGGCCAACCTGCCGGCCGGTTTCGAGAAGTTCCTGGGCGGCCGTTGACCTCTGATGGCCGGGGGGTGAAGTCAACCTGCGGATCAGATGCGGTCCGGTGTCGTCCTGACAGCACCTATCGGCATCTGACCGGCAGGATGACCGTACGCCAGCCCTCGGGTTCGGGTCCGGGGCGTCGTCCACAACCCCTGGCCGACTCGTCCCACGATCCACAGGCAGCCAAGTGCGTCTGGTGGACGTGGTTAGACGACAGCAGGCTCTCCTCATGGATCTCCCCGCTCCCCTCGCGGCCCTGGCGTCCGCTCAGCTCGGTGTCCTCAGCCGGGCGCAACTGCTCGACGGTGGGGTCAACGCCTCTGCTGTGAGGTGGGGAGTCGGGACTGCGTGGACGGTGCTCCTCCCAGGGGTCGTGATGCTGCATACCGGCGTTCCCAGTTATCAGCAGCGACTCGTTGCAGCCCTCTTGTACGCGGGGACAGGCAGCTGGTTGGCCGGCCATACCGCAGCTACCTTCTACCGGATCCCGTTCTGCGAGCCCCGGCTGCCCGTCGAGGTGCTGGTGCCGGCACCGAGGCGTTCGCGAACCGTGGCCTGGGTCAACGTCCGGGCCACGACCATCACCGGAGAACGGCTGGTCGAACGCGGGCCCTTGACGCTGTCGTGTCGTGCTCGAGCCGTCGTCGACGCGGCGGCGGACTGCTCCGACGACCGAGCGGTGGCCGCTCTGATGATCTCGTCGGTCCAGGAACGCCTGGTCAGGCTCGACGACCTCCATCACTGGGCGAGACTGCGTCGACGCAACGGCAGCCGTCGGTTGGTCGCCGCGCTGGAGGCATCAGCGCTCGGCGCATGGTCGATTCCGGAGGCAGAGCTCGGCTTCCTCCTCAAAGCCACCGACCTTCCCCCGGCTTGGGCGAACCCAGGACTGTCTGGCAGCAGGGGCGCCGACTGACGACACCGGACCTGTGGATCGACGATGTGGCACTCGCGGTGATGGTCCACTCGCGGGAGTTCCATGGCGAGCACCTGGACTGGGAGGCGACCGTGGACAGCGACGAGGACCTGCGGGAATCGGGCGTGGAGGTTGTGGCGGTGACCCCTATGGCGATCCGCCGGTATCCAGCGCGCGTGGTGCAGCGGATCGAGCGTGCCTACGCACGTGCCTCTGCCCGCCGGCGCCCGCTCGTGACAGCGACTCCCAAGATCACCGTTCCGGTGTGAGCGGGCGAGCCGGAGAGGGCACGGCGACCAGATGACGCCGGTCGGTTAGGTTTCTGCAATGGGCCACGACGTGCTGCACCTCACCGGTCGCATCCTGGTCGGCCCCGACGACGAACGCCCCGAGGCCTGGGTCGTTGGCGGCCGACTGACCTTTACCCCACCCATCGGTGGCACGCAAGGCAGGGACGTCCAGACGGTGGACGGCTGGGTGCTCCCCGGCCTCGTCGACGCTCACTGCCATGTCGGGCTCGGTCCGCAGGGCGCCGTGGACGCGCAGACGGCCGAGCAGCAGGCCAGCACCGACCGCGACGCCGGCACCCTGCTCATCCGCGACGCCGGCTCGCCGGTCGACACCCACTGGATCGACGACCGGGACGATCTGCCACGGGTCATCCGCGCCGGCCGGCACATCGCGCGGACCCGCCGGTATATCCGCAACTTCGCTCACGAGGTCGAGCCACCGGACGTGGTCGAGTACGTCCGCCGCGAGGCTCGTCGCGGCGACGGCTGGGTCAAGCTCGTGGGGGACTGGATCGACAGGGAGACCGGTGACCTCGCGCCGTCGTTTCCTCGGGAGACGGTGGTGGCTGCCGTCGCGGCGGCGCACGAGGAGGGTGCTCGGATTACGGCGCACTGTTTCGGCGAGGAGTCGCTCGAGGATTTCGCCGCGGCGGGGACCGACTGCATCGAGCACGCCACCGGACTCCAGCCCGGCACCATCGAGGCGTTCGCTGCCCAGGGGATCGCCATCGTCCCCACTCTGGTCAACGTCGCTACCTTCCCGGCGCTGGCGGCCCCGGCTCGAGCGAAGTTTCCGACCTACTTCGCGCACATGCTGGACCTGCACCGCCGCCGGTTCGAGACGATCGCTGCCGCGCACGACGCCGGCGTGCCGATCTACGTGGGCACCGACGCGGGAGGGAGTCTGCGGCACGGGCTCGTCGCCGAGGAGGCCCTCCAGCTGTCGACGGCCGGGCTCAGTCCTGTCGAGGTGCTGACGGCGGCCTGCTGGGGGGCGCGGGACTGGCTTGGGCGTCCCGGGCTCGAGGAGGGCGCGTCGGCGGACCTCATTGTCTACCAAGCAGATCCGCGTGATGACCTGAGGGTGCTGGGCTCACCCCGAGCGATCGTGCTGCGTGGGTCGACGGTGAGATGACGGGAACTCGCCCGATGCGAGCACCCGGCGAGCGTGTGTGGGTCGCGGACGCCATGCACACCGACGAGGCCGCATACATCTCGGCCAACCGCATGTCGCGGCCACGGATCAGCGAGTGGAACCCGGTCGATATTTTCGGCCTGCCCTCGCTGATCCGCGCGTCGTCGCGACACCATCACACCCTCCTGATCCATACGCGGGAGCCAGTCGGCGACCACGACCTCGTTGGAAAAGTCAATATCACCAACGTCGTTCGCGGTCGAGCAGACTACGGGACGCTCGGCTACGACGCGTTCGACCCGTATTCGGGACAGGGACTCTTCGCCGAGGGGCTCGCCCTCGCCGTGGGGCTGGCTTTCGCCCCTGAACCGGGCGGCATGGGACTCCACCGCCTCGAGGTCAACGTCCAGCCAAGCAACGTGCGCTCGGCAATGGTGTTGCGACCTTTGGGTTTTCGGCTGGAGGGCCACTCGCCGCAATACCTGCGTATGCCTGACGCCTCCGGTCGGGAGGCCTGGCGGGACCACGACCGCTACGCCCTGCTGGAGAGCGAGTGGCCGCCCTCGGCGACGTCAGCCCGGACCGGCCCACGGGTCGTCGCAGTCGTCAACGGAGTTCCCGGGTCGGGGAAGTCCACGCTGGCTGCGCGACTCGCCGCGGAGCTGGCTGTTCCGCTCCTCTCCAAGCACGTCGTCAAGGAGGCTGTCGCCGACGCGCTGCCGGCCGAGTTCCTGAAGCAGCACGGGGCCGGACGCTCGGCGCTCGGGGCGGGGGCCAGTGAGGCGCTGTGGGCGCTACTCGCCCATTCGCCTGCGGGCGCGGTCGTCGAGAGCTGGTTCTGGCCGGGCGACGAACGCTACGTGGTCGACGGGCTGCAGCAGGCCGGCCTCGACCCCTCCAGTGTGCCTGAGGTGTGGTGCGACCTCCCCGTTACCGTCGCCCGCGAGCGCTTCGAGGCGCGGGCGGCCCGCGGGGACCGACATCATGCCCACGGGACACAGGTCGGGCTCGAGGACCTGTGGATCCGGGTGGCCGACGCCGCGCGTCCGTTGGGGTTGGGACCGGTGCTGCGCATCGATGCCAGTGCACCGCTGACGGACCGCGACCTGGTCCGCCTCGCACTCCAGGTGCGCGCCGCTGCGTTCGCGGGTCTTCACCCGCTCGGCTGACGAGTCCGTCGTGTCTGAATCCGGGTGTCGGGACGGGTTCTGGCGCACCCGCTCGGCCGACTGGTCCGCCCGTCCTCGCGATTCTGGCAGAATGGACCGCTGTACCCGTCCGGCTGGGCTCTCGCCCGAGCCGGATGCCTACCCCCGAGTGTCGGCTCCCCGCGTACCCCATCCGGTTGTGCGGTCTCGCCGATGCTCACCACACAGAAACAGGAGTGACCACGACTGTGGCCGTCAAGATTCGCCTGAAGCGGATGGGCAAGATCCGTGCACCGTTCTACCGGGTCGTCGTCATGGACTCGCGCACCAAGCGCGACGGCCGGGCGATCGAGGAGATCGGCAAGTACCACCCCACCGAAGAGCCCTCGCTCATCGAGATCGACTCCGAGCGGGCCCAGCACTGGCTCAGCAACGGGGCGCAGCCGACCGAGGCCGCGCTCGCGCTGCTCAAGATCACCGGCGACTGGCAGAAGTTCAACGGCACCGAGGGTGCCGAGGGAACGCTGAAGGTCAAGGCGCCCAAGAAGAGCAAGAGAGAGCTCTACGAGGCGGCCATCGCGGCCGCTGGCGGCAGCAGCCTCGACGTCAAGGACCCGACGCCTCGCAAGAAGGCGGCGCCGGCCAAGAAGGCAGCGCCCGCCGCGCAGCCCGCGCCCGCCGCGCAGCCCGCGCCCGCCGCGTCGGAGAGCAGCGCAGAGAAGCCAAACCCGGAAGAGACCTCGCAGGCCGCGGCCGCCGAGGCCACCCCGGTCGCTGCTGACACCGACTCGGGTGCCGCGTCCACCACCAGCGTCGACGCGGCCGACATCCCCGAGGACACCTCCTCCAGCGCCGCTGACGCCGAGAAGAGCGAGGCCTGAGGGTGCTCGAGGAGGCTCTCGAGCACCTCGTCAAGGGCATCGTCGACCACGAAGACGACGTGGTCGTGCGCCGCAAGGAGCTGCGTCGCGGTGATCTCCTCGAGGTACGCGTGCACCCCGACGACCTCGGTCGTGTGATCGGCCGGTCCGGTCGCACAGCCAGCGCGCTGCGGACCGTCGTGAGTGCGCTTGCCGGTGGCGGTTCGGTGCGAGTCGACATCGTCGACACCGACAAGCAGGGCTGAGCCCCACTGCTCGGTGTGGATGGCAGCACGGATGAACGAACCGCAGTCGGGGTGATCGCCCCTTCTGCGGTTCATTCATCTGCCCCCTTACGGAGGCACCACCGCCGTATGCCTGCTGAGAGGATCGCTGTCATGGCAGGAACCGAGCTGGTCGTTGCTCGCATCGGGAAGCCGCACGGGTTGCTCGGTGAGGTCACCGTGCAGCTGCACACCGACGACCCCGAGAGGCGGCTGGTCACCGGCGCGACGTTCGCCACGCAAGCGCAGCCGGGGAGCGGCGTGCCGCGCACGCTGACCTTGCGCTCGACGCGGGTGCACAACGGCACCTGGCTGCTGGCGTTCGAACAGATCCCGGACCGGACCGGCGCCGAGTCGCTGCGGGGGACTCAGCTGCTTGCCGACGTCGACGACCTGCAGCGGTTGGACGACGATGACGACGAGGGCTGGTACGAGGACGAGCTGCTCGGTCTGGCCGTCGTCACCCGCGACGGCCGACAGGTGGGCACGGTCAGTGGTCTGCAGACCGGGACGGTCCAGGACCTGTTGGTCGTGGCCCTGACAGGAGGCGGCGACGCATACCTGCCGTTCGTCGAGGCGATCGTCCCGGAGGTCGACGTGCCGGCCGGGCGAGTGGTCGTCGCCCCGCCCGACGGCCTGCTGGAGCTCAACACGTGAGCCTGCGTGAGCCTAGGACCCGGGTCGGCCCGTGAGGGTCGACATCGTCTCGATCTTCCCGGACTACCTCGCGCCCCTGCGTCTGTCGCTGATCGGCAAGGCCCGCGACCAGGGGCTGCTCGACGTCCGCGTGCACGACCTGCGGGACTTCACGCACGACCGGCACCGCACGGTGGACGACTCGCCCTACGGCGGAGGCGCCGGCATGGTGATGCGGGCCGAGCCCTGGGGCGAGGCGATCGACGCTCTGCTGCAGTCCGGGGAGGGGGTCCCACACCTGCTCGTCCCGGGGCCGGGCGGTACCCCGTTCACGCAGGCCATGGCCCGCGAGCTGACGGCCGAAACCTGGTTGGCCTTCGCGTGCGGGCGCTATGAAGGCATCGACGAACGGTTCGTCGAGGACGCGGCCGAGCGGATGCCGGTGACGGTGGTCTCGCTCGGCGACTACGTCCTGGGCGGCGGCGAGGTCGCGGTGCTCGCGGTCATCGAGGCAGTGGCGCGGTTGCTTCCCGGAGTCATCGGCAACGCGGACTCGCTCGTCGAGGAGTCCCACGAGGACGGCCTGCTGGAGTACCCCGTCTATACGAAGCCGGCGTCCTGGCGCGGCCATGAGGTGCCACCGGTCCTGTTGTCCGGCAACCACGGCGCGATCGCGCGCTGGCGTCACGAGCAGCGGCTGTCGCGCACTGCCGCCCGGCGGCCGGACCTGCTGCACGCATCGGCGGGAATGCTCCCCGGCGACCTCGCTCCGATGCTGGCGACCCCCGCCGACTCCCCCGAGCTACTGGTCCTGCAGCGGGCCTGCTGGGTGCCAGAAGGTCGCAGCGCGGACAGCTGGGAGATACCGCCTCTGGTCGAGACACTCGACGAGGTCGTCACGTCCCTGGGCACGTGGCGCACCTGGGTGGTGCGCTCGGGAGGTCGGCTCGTCGGGTCGGTACGCGGGCGTTCCGTGCCGGACGACGCAACCGTCTGGGAGACCGGCCGGCTCATGGTCGCCCCGGACGTGCAGGGCCGAGGGATCGGCCGGTCGCTCCTGGGGTACGCCGAAAGCGCTGCGCCCGAGGGAACGCGCCGGTTCTGGATCAACACCGGTGCGCGGTCGGAGCGGAACCTGCGGGCCTACAGGAAGGCGGGGTACCGGGTGGTTCCGGGGGAGGGGCGCTTTCCCGGTACCGTCGACCTGGTCAAGGCCGCGCCCGCTCGCAGCTGACAACAGAGTCGGCGGCTGACCCGACCCGCGCTCGTGGGGATTTCGTCCCGGGCGCCCTGGTCTGGCAGAATCGATCCTTGCGTCCGGTATAAGACGCGCCCCTGCCGCAGGGGGAGCGTGAGCAGCAGCTCACGCGAGGCCGACCGGAACGCACTCCACGCATACGCAGACTCTCTCCCGGTCTGCACCAACCCGCGGTGACCTGTGGCACCCGAAGAAAGCGAAGCAGTCATGCATCAGCTCGACTCCGTCGACAGCGCCTCCCTGCGCACCGACGTCCCGGCCTTCCGCGCCGGCGACACGCTCAAGGTGCACGTCAAGGTGGTCGAGGGCACCCGCTCGCGGGTCCAGATCTTCCAGGGCGTTGTCATCCGTCGGCACGGCGGTGGGATCGGCGAGACGTTCACCGTCCGCAAGGTGTCCTTCGGCGTCGGTGTCGAGCGGACCTTCCCGCTGCACACGCCGATCATCGACAAGATCGAGGTCGTCACCCGCGGTGACGTGCGTCGCGCGAAGCTCTACTACCTGCGCGATCTGCGCGGCAAGGCCGCCAAGATCAAGGAGAAGCGCGACTCCGTTCCCGTCAAGGGTGCGAAGAAGGCCGCTGCGGCCCCTGCGGCCCCTTCGGCCCCTGCGGCGGGCGCGTCGCCGGCCGCATCGCAGGGTTCTGCCGCACACTGACCTCCGCCCGACCTGGCTCTGGGTCCGTGGACGGTACGGAGCCGGAACCGGTCACACCGCTGAGTCGGCTGGGTCGGCCACATCGGCGGAGTCGCCGCGGCGGCTGGTGGTGGTATGCCGCCGCCACGCTGGTTCTGTTGTTGCTGCTGCGCACCTTCGTTGTGCAGTCGTTCTCCGTCCCGAGTGGGTCCATGCAGCCGACGATCGAGCCGGGCGACCGTGTCCTGGTTTTCGCGCCTGCCGGCAGGCTCGTCCGCGGCGAGAGCATCCACCGCGGCGACATCGTCGTGTTCGACGGTACCTCTGCCTTCGCCTCCGGCCCGCCGGTGCAGTCGAGCCCGTTCGTCGACGTCCTCGACGCCCTCTCCTCGGTCCTGACGCTGGGAAGCGGTACCGACTACGTCAAGCGCGTGGTCGGACTGCCGGGTGACCACGTCGTCTGCTGCGACAGCACCGGCCGGATCGTCGTCAACGGGACCCCGGTGGACGAGACGGTATACCTGAACGAGGGCGACCGGCCGAGCGACGTGACCTTCGACGTCACCGTGCCGAAGGGCGCCGTCTGGGTGATGGGCGACCACCGCGGCGACTCCAGCGACTCGCGCTCCTATCTCGGACGACCCGGCGGCGGCATGGTTCCGCTGGATGACGTGATCGGACAGGCGACGGTGCGATACTGGCCGCCCGGTCGCCTCGGATCCCTCGGCGAGCCCGGCCCTCTCGCCACCATCCCTCGATCGCCCGGAGCAGGTCAGTGACTCGCCAGCCAACGTCGCCCAGCCCCCTGACTGCCGGGCCTGACGCGCGTGGCTGACGACAGCGCGTCGCCGGTGAGCGCGAATGAGCGGGCCCGATCGGCCTCGGATAAGGACGTCGATGACTTCGAGGACTTCGACGACCTCGACGACAGCAAGGGTTTCCTCGAGAACGTCTGGGGCGGGGTCAAGGAGATCCTCCTCATCGCCGTCATGGCGATCGCGCTCTCGTTCGTCGTCAAGACCTGGCTCATCCAGGCGTTCTACATCCCGTCGGGGTCGATGGAGAACACCCTGGTCAAGGACGACCGGGTCATCGTCAGCAAGCTGACACCCGGACCGTTCGACCTCAGCCGGGGCGACGTCGTCGTCTTCACCGACCCAGGCAACTGGCTCGGGACGGCGCCACAGACGCAGGAGACAGGCCCGCGGGCGTCACTGCACCGCGCACTGCAGTTCGTCGGCCTCCTTCCCGACGACTCCGACGACCACCTGATCAAGCGGGTCATCGGGCTGCCGGGCGACCACGTCGTGTGCTGCGACCAGAACGGCCAGCTGACGGTCAACGGCGTGCCCATCACCGAGACCTACGTCAAGAACGGCGACCTCCCGAGCGGCAGCAAGCCCCCGTTCGACATCCGGGTCCCCGCGGGCAGAGTATGGGTGATGGGTGACCACCGCAGCGACTCGTCCGACTCCCGGTTCCACGACAACGGCACCGGAGCCACCGGGTCGGTCCCCATCGACGACATCACCGGACGAGCCGTGATGATCGTCTGGCCGATCGACCACGTGCGTTGGCTCTCCGTGTCCGAACGGATCTTCGCCGACGTCCCCTCGTCGGGCGGCCCGGTGCCCCAGCCCAGCTCGACCGGCGGAACCGGCTGACGCCGACCTCTGTCCTGTGGCCGTCGTCCGGAGTAAAAAGCCCTCGCTGCGGGTCGAGCGCGCCCTCCAGCGCGACGGGCACCGCGTCCTCGCCGGCATGGACGAGGTCGGCCGCGGCGCCCTCGCCGGGCCGGTCTCGGTGGGAGTCGTCGTCATCGACGAGTCCTGTCGCTCCGCCCCTGCAGGGGTCAAGGACTCCAAGCTGCTCACCCCGGCCCACCGCGAGCGGATGGTTCGCCCGATCCGTCGGTGGGCCTACGCCTACGCGGTCGGTCATTCCTCTCCTGCGGAGATCGACGAGGTCGGGATCATGGGAGGCCTGCGGCTCGCCGGTTTGCGTGCCCTCACCTCGCTGGGCGAGGCCGGCGTGGTGCCCGACCTGGTGATCCTCGACGGCAACCACGACTGGCTCACCCCGCCCTACGAGCTCGGGCTGTTCGCGTTCGCGACCGAGGCCGGGCCGAGCGTCCCGCCGGTGACCACGATGGTCAAGGCGGACATGAAGTGCTCGTCGGTTGCCGCCGCGTCCGTGCTGGCCAAGGTCGAACGTGACGCGATGATGGTCGCGATGTCCGACGACCACCCGGTGTACCAGTGGGCGGTCAACAAGGGCTATGCCGCGCCCGAGCACATGGCGGCGCTCGAGGCGCACGGTCCGTGCGTCCAGCACCGTCGCTCGTGGCGACTGCCTGCGATGATAGAACTGGTCGAACCGACGGCGCCCACCCCGGAGCCGGCGGGTGAGCCGACATCGCGGGGAGCCGCAGGGGACGAGGCAGCTGTGAGCATGGGTCACCGATGAGCTCCGAGGACCTCGAGAAGTACGAGACCGAGATGGAGCTGCAGCTCTACCGGGAGTACCGCGACGTGGTCACGCTGTTCTCGCACGTCGTGGAGACCGAACGCCGGTTCTACCTGTGCAACTCGGTGGACATGAAGGTGCGTGGCGACGGCGGCGAGGTGTTCTTCGACGTGACGATGCACGACGCCTGGGTGTGGGACATCTACCGGCCGGCCCGGTTCGTCAAGACGGTACGGGTGGTGACGTTCAAGGACGTCAACATCGAGGAGCTGCCCAAGTCGGACCTCGAGCTGCCGTCCTGACGTTCGGCGCGCCCGAGGTTGTCCACACGGTAGTGCACGTTCGTCCCACTATCCCCAGGTCCGTGCCTGCCGCGTGACCTGGCCGCCGTCGCCCGCGAGGGTGGCGCCATGGAGACGACAGGGATGCCGTGGCAGACGGCGAACGCGGTGGGCGGCTACGGCGAGCGGATGGCCGCTCGCTACCTGACGGACCTCGGGTTGGAGGTGCTGGACCGCAACTGGCGCTGCGAGCTGGGTGAGATCGACATCGTCGCGCGCGACGGGACCTGCCTGGTTGTGTGCGAGGTCAAGACGCGTCGCAGCACGACCTTCGGCGACCCGGTCGAAGCGGTCGACCACCGCAAGCTCGCCCGGTTGAGACGGCTTGCCGGCGCCTGGCTCGCCGAGCACTCCGCTCACTCCGCTCACTTCGCGCACCCAGCGCACCCAGCGCACCCAGCGGTGGTGACGCGTGGATGGGCGGAGGAGGTGCGGGTCGACGTCATCGGAATCCTGCGCCCCCGGCGCGGGCCGTGCCGGATCGAGCACCTGGTGGGGGTGCTGTCGTGACTCTCGGGTGTACGCGTGCCGTCGGGTTGCAGGGCATCGCCGGGTTCGTCGTCGATGTCGAGGTGGACGTCTCGAGCGGGTTGCCCGCCTTCACGATCGGCGGGAGCCCCGACCGGTCCTGTGCCCAGGCACCCGGTCGCGTCAAAGCTGCCGCGGCCAACTCCGGTCACGCGATCCCCAACCGACGCGTGACGGTCAACCTGTCGCCGGCGTCGATGCCGAAGCTCGGGTCCGGGTTCGACCTGGCGATCGGCGTGGCGGCCCTCGTCGCGTGCGGCAAGATCGCACCCGAGGTGGTATCCGACGTCGTGCACATCGGTGAGCTGGCGCTCGACGGTGCGGTGCGCCCGGTGGTCGGCGTGCTGCCGCTGGTCCTGGCGGCGGCTCGCGCCGGTGTGGGCCACGTGGTCGTACCCATCGCCAACGCCCCCGAGGCCCGGCTGATCCGAGACGTCCAGATCCATCCCGTCGCCCACCTGTCCGAGCTGGTGGCGCGCTACGCCGAGCTGCGCCAGCGCCGGGTCCCGACGCCGGTCGCCGAGCCCCCGATGGTTCACCGCGACCCACCACAGACCCCCGACCTCGTGGACGTGATCGGCCAGACCGACGCGCGGCACGCTCTCGAGGTAGCTGCTGCCGGCGGGCACCACCTCTACCTCGTGGGTCCGCCGGGCACCGGAAAGACGATGCTCGCCGAGCGACTGCCGGGGCTGCTGCCGGAGCTCGACGACCAACAGGCGATGGAGGTGAGCGCAGTCGCCTCCGTCCTCGGTCGGTTGGGTCCGTCGAGCAGCCTCCAACGCCGCCCGCCGTTCGTTGCGCCGCACCACAGCGCCTCGCTCGCCGCCCTGCTCGGAGGCGGCAGCACCCGGGTCCTTCCTGGCGCGATCACCCAGGCGCACCATGGGGTGCTGTTCATGGACGAGGGACCCGAGTTCGGCGGGTCGGTGATCCAGGGACTGCGCCAACCGCTGGAGTCGGGCCAGGTGGTGGTGGCCCGCGCGTCGGGCGCGTTCACCTTCCCCTGCCGGTTCCAGCTCGTCATCGCGGCGAACCCGTGCCCGTGTGGGCTCGGGTTCGGAAAAGGCACCAAGTGCAGGTGCTCGGCCCTGCAGCAGCGCCACTATCGGAACCGCCTCAAGGGGCCGGTGCTCGACCGTATCGACATCCAGGTGTTCGTCCCCGCACCCTCGCGGGCCACCCTGGTGCTCAGCCCGGGCGAGACCAGCGCGGCGGTGGCGGCGCGGGTCGCCGTCGCCCGGACGCGGCAGCTCGAGCGGTGGGGGCGGACCGAGTGGCGGCTGAACGCCCACGTCCCGGGACCGCTGTTCCGCGCCGGTCGTTACCGGCTGCCACGTGATGTGACGCGGGCGCTCGACCGGGCCCTGGACCGGGGACAGCTGACCCTGCGCGGATACGACCGCTGTCTGAAGCTGGCCTGGACGTTGAGCGACCTGTCCGGCGTGGACCGTCCGACGGCCGACGAGATCGGTTCCGCACTCTGCCTGCGCCAGCCCGACGCGCTGGCCGCATGAGGAGGGAAGTCCAGTGAGCTCCAGTGAGCACGACGTGACCAGCGGGGCGACGGGCGGCGTCGGTCCGCAGGAGCGGGCCGCACGAGCGACATGGTCGCGGCTGGCAGAGCCGGGGGACCCGCGCGCGACCGAGCTGGTCGCGACGTATGGCGCCGTCCTGGCCCTGTCCCTCGTCCTGGACGGTGACCCGAGGACGCCCGAGATTTTCCGGATCCGCGCGTCCCGGCGAGAGGGGCCTCCCGAGATCGAGGCCGCCGCGGCGCTTGGCGCCCGGGTACTCTGCCCGGGAGACGACGAGTGGCCGGTGGGTGTCGACGACCACCCCGAGCCGCCGCTCTGCCTCTGGGTCCGTGGCCCGGCGGACCTGTCGATGCTGGCCCGCCGGTCCGTTGCGGTGGTCGGAGCACGCAACTGCACCAGCTACGGGGACCACGTCGCCTCCGACCTCGCTGCGGGCCTGGCCGAACGCGGCTGGACTGTGGTCTCGGGGGCCGCGTTCGGCATCGACGTGGCAGCGCATCGGGGTGCCCTGGCCGTGGGCGGGGCGACCGTCGCGGTGCTGGCGGGTGGGGTGGACCGGCACTATCCGGTGGCCCATGATGAGCTCCTCCGGCGTCTCGTGGAGGTCGGGGCGGTCGTCTCCGAGCCGGCCCCGGGCTCCGCGCCGACGGCCGGACGGTTCTTGCTGCGCAACCGGCTGATCGCCACGATGACGCGCGGCACGGTGGTGGTCGAGGCCGGGCTCCGGTCGGGATCCCTCAACACCGCCCGATCGGCGGCCAGCTGCGGTCGACCCGTCGGCGTCGTTCCGGGACCGATCACCTCGGTGGCGTCGGCGGGGTGTCACCAGGCGGTGCGTGAGGGGGTGGCCCAGATCGTCACGGATGTGGAGGAGGTACTCGATCTCATCGGTTCGATGGGGGTGGACGCGGCGCCCCGGCGCAGCGCACCCGTCGCGGCTGTCGACCTGCTCGACCCCGAGGACGCCGCGGTGCTCTCGGCCGTCCCGGTCCGCAGGGGCGGGAGCGTGGACCGGGTCGCTGTCGCCGCTGGGGTGTCGTCCACGGCCGCCCAGGCCGCACTGGGCCGGCTCCTGCTCGGCGGGCTGGTCGTCCGGGACACGGTGGGCTGGCGCAAACCCGGGGCGGGACGTCGATGAGCGCACCGACCCGCGGCTCGGTCGTGCTCGGTCGTGCTCGCTCGTGCTCGCTCGCGCTCGGTCGTGGCGCGCTCGCGGCTCGGCCGCGGCTCGGCTGTTGGTTCTAGGCGGACGACGTTTCGTCTGGGACCGTGGGGCGGGTGGGGACGTCGGACGAGCGCTCGGAGCTGGTGGCGGCTTTTGTGCGGCACCTGCGCTCGGAACGTGGGCGCTCCGAGCACACCCTGCGTGCCTACGGGTCCGATGTGGCCGCCCTGCTGGAGTTCGCTGCCGACCGCGGCGTCGACGACGTCGAGGCGCTCAGGCTCGCGGACCTGCGGGCCTGGCTCGCGGCGCAGTCGACTGCTGGCGCGGCCCGGTCCACGGTGGCACGACGGGCCGCTGGCGCTCGCACGTTCTTCCGCTGGACTACACGCACGGGTCACACGAGCGCTGACCCGTCGCTGCGACTGGTGGCGCCACGCCGGTCAGGGTCGTTGCCAGGTGTGCTGCGCCAGGGCGAGGCAGAGCGCCTGCTCGACACAGCGGCGGTAGCGGCGGATGACGGCGACCCCGGGCACGTTCGCGACCGAGCCGTGCTCGAGCTGCTGTATGCCAGTGGGATCCGGGTCGGGGAGCTCACCGCCCTCGACGTCGACGACGTGGACCGCGCCGTCGACCTGGTCCGGGTGGTCGGCAAAGGCGACAAGGAACGCATGGTGCCGTTCGGGCTGCCGGCCCGCCGGGCCCTAGATGGCTGGCTCTCTCGTCGGAGCGAGCTCGCGACGTCCGACAGCGGTCCGGCGTTGTTCCTCGGCAACCGGGGCAGACGTGTCGACCCCCGCCAGGTCCGTACCCTCGTTCACCGGATGCTCGCGCAGGTGCCGGGCGCGCCAGATCTAGGCCCGCACGGGTTGCGACACAGTGCCGCTACCCATCTGCTCGAAGGGGGCGCAGACCTGCGGATGGTCCAGGAGCTGCTCGGACACGCGAGTCTCGCGACGACCCAGATCTACACGCACGTCTCCATCGACCGGCTGAGGCGCTCCTACGAGCAGGCACACCCGAGAGCGTGACCGGCGGCGGAACACGCCGGGCGAGCCACCGGCCAGCGTCCCCCTTGACTCGTGACCTGGGGACGATACTGACAGGCGCCACACGCACTCGAGCGGAGACCATGTCGACCCTGGACACCCATCTCTCCCCGCCGGGCGCCGACCGTCCGGGGCCGGAAGAGCGCACGTCGTCCTCGTCCGCATCCACGTCGGTCGACCGTTCGACGTCGGATCTGGGACTAGGCGCCAGGCGACAGGCACTCGAGCCGGACGCATCGCAGGCCGGGTGGCGCAGTCGCCCAGAACGGGCCGAGACTACGTGGCCGGCTTCCGGACGGGTCGAGCTGCGCCGCCGCGACTCGAAGGACGGCCGCGAGCGCACCGTCCCTGACCGGGTTCGCCGTCGTCGCCGTCGCAACGCCCGGCTGCGACGGACCGCGGTCGTCGCCTTGACCGTCCTGCTCGCCGGCACAGTCATCGCCAGATGGCACGAGGACCCGGCGACGATCCTGGCCTCCGGGGCGACCGTGGGAGCGTTGACCGCTCAGGGCCCGGCCGCGCTGGACCAGGGCGAACCGGCCGACGACGTGGTGCAGGGCAGGACGGCCGACGGTGACCTGCCTGGTCCGCCGATCACCACGACAACGCCTGCGGCACCTTCCTCAGCAGGGGCGACAGCACAGACGACGGGAACCGCGACAGCGCCGTCCAGCGCTCCGTCGATCGGGGTCTCGGCACCGGTCCCCGCGTCCACCTCGGTGCTCCAGAGCGGGGCTGGCACCTTCACGCCGATCGAGATCCCTGACGGCCCCGTGAAGTCGACCGGTCGCACGGTCACCTACGGGGTGGACGTCGAGGACGGGCTTCCGCAGTCCCGCGATGAGTTCGCCGAGGTCGTGCACGCGGTGCTCACCGACTCCCGCGGGTGGCAGACCCAGGACGACATCAGGTTCGTCCCCCTGAGCATCGCCGACCGTGCCGCCGGCGCCCACGTCGACATCCGCGTGACGTTGGCCAGTCCTGCCGCGACGCAGCGGCTCTGCGCACCGCTCGATGTCACCACCGACCAGGTGTCCTGCTGGAACGGGTCCCGCGCCGTCCTCAACCTCACCCGTTGGGTCACCGGCGCCGTCACCTACGGCATCGACCTCACCTCATACCGTGCGTACCTGGTCGGCCACGAGGTCGGCCACGGGCTCGGCTACCAGCACACCCATTGCCCCGGACCCGGACATCGCGCGCCGATCATGGTCCAGCAGACCAAGAGCCTCGAGGGATGCGTGGCCTGGCCGTGGCCGCACCAGGCCTGACCGGACCGGGCCGGGACCTCACCGGACCTGACAGGACCTGACCGTCAGCGACTGGCGGGCCGCGCGGGTCTGGCGAGACCGTCTCCTCGACCGACCGACCTGACTCGACCAGACCGCTTGGTCACGGCCCGTCCAACGGCAGCAGTACCACCGGTCTGAGACCGAGCAGGGCCAGTGGGTCGAGGTAGGTGTCGCCGCGCAGCACTCCCCAGTGCACGCACGTCCCCGGAGTGCAGTGGCCGGCCTGCGCGCCCAGCGTCCCGATCTCCTGGCCCCGCACCACCACGTCACCGACGGCCACCTGGGGCTCGACGGGCTCGAGGGTCGCCCGTAATCCCGCGGTCGTACTGACCACCACGACCCCGCGCCCGGCGATCGTCCCGGCGAACGTGACTCTGCCGGACACGGGCGCCATCACGGCGTCGCCGACCGACGCGGACAGGTCGACGCCTCGGTGACCGGTCAACCAACGGGCCAGGGGTGGGTCGAACGGGTGGACCACCGTCGGCTGCCCGGCCAGCGGCCAGACCCAGAGGCGGCCAGCCGGGGCCACGACACCGAAAGGCAGGACCTCGGCTGGCGCCGTGCTGAGGACCGGGAGCTGCGTATTGTCGGCGACCTCACGACCCGGGTCGACGGGTCGCGCCGCGGCCCTCGGGGTCGGCGCCAGGATCAGCATGATCGCGGACACGCAGCCGATGACCAGCAGCGCGAGCGGGTTCGTGGTGCGCCTGGGCCGGTGCGACTGAGTCATGGGTGCAGCCTCGTCACAGCCGGAACGGGCACCAAGCGCAGCGGCCGGCCCTGTGGACGACGGGGCGATCGGGGCCAGGGGTGTGGACAAACCCCACGTCACCCCAGCTCCGGGACCGCCGTCGTCAGACCCGGTCAGTTGGTGTCCAGCCGGCGGTTCCCAGCTCCCGCAGCCGGCGGGCCGCTTCGACGAGCACCTCGTCCCGCTTGCAGAACGCGAACCGGATCAGCGTGCGGGCGGCGTCCACGTCGTCGTGGAACACCGACACGGGAACCCCGACGACGCCACACAGGCGAGGCAGCTCCCGACAGAACTGCAGGCCGTCCAGCGCGCCTAGCGGGGCCGCGTCGGCCACGACGAAGTACGTCCCCGCCGGCCGCGACACCGTCAGCCCGGCGTCCGACAGGCCCTGGCAGAGCAGGTCCCGCTTGCCCTGGAGCGACCTGGCCAGACCGGCATACACCTCGTCGCCGAGGCCGAGGGCCAGCGCCACGGCCGGTTGGAACGGTCCGGAGGCGACGTAGGTGAGGAACTGCTTGACAGTTCGGGCCGCAGCAACCGCACGCGCCGGCCCCGTCACCCAGCCGACCTTCCAGCCCGTCGCGGAGAACGTCTTGCCGGACGAGGAGATCGAGATCGTGTGCTCCGCCATGCCGGGGAGTGTGGCCACGGGGATGTGCTCGACGCCGTCGAAGACCAGGTGCTCGTAGACCTCGTCGGTGACCACCCAGGCGTTGTGCTCGCGGGCCAGCGCGCAGACGAGGTCGAGCTCGGCGCGCGTGAAGACCTTGCCGGTGGGGTTGTGCGGGCTGTTCAGCAGCACCAGCCGGGTTCGTGACGAGAATGCCGACCGCAGGGACGCCTCGTCCACCGCGAAGTCGGGGAAGCGCAGCACCGAGGTCCGTCGCACCGCACCCGCCAAGGCGATCGTGGCGGCATACGAGTCGTAGTAGGGCTCGAACGTGACGACCTCGTCGCCGGGTTCGCAGAGAGCGAGGACCACGGCGGCGATGCCCTCGGTCGCGCCGGCGGTGACCAGGACCTGGTTCGCCGGGTCGAGCTCGATGCCGTAGAACCGCTTCTGGTGCCGGGCGACCGCCTGCAGCAGCTCGGGCACCCCCGGCCCGGGTGGGTACTGGTTGCGCCCTCCTCGGATCGCGGCTACCGCGGCGTCGAGCAGCTCCGCCGGGCCGTCGGTGTCCGGGAACCCCTGACCGAGGTTGATCGCACCGGTGCTCGCCGCGAGCGCCGACATCTCCGCGAAGATCGTCGTCCCGAACCCGCGCATCCGCTCGATCAGCAACGGACCGTCCACGGTGTCAGGCATGCAGCCACCGTATGCCGTGGCAGCCGCCCCCAGCCTCAGGACCTCGCTGGCAGCCAGGACGGGTCGAACCCGCACGCCCGTATGCGGTAGAGCCGGTAGCGCCCTGCGGCACCCACCTGTTCGAACCCGTCCACCCCGCCCAGGGCGGCCATTCCCGACGTCCGGTCGCTGAGGCTCAGCCAGTACCGCACAGCCCCGGTGACGGCGTACTGGACATTCTTGCGGCGCAACGCGTCACACACCTGCGTGTTGGTCGCCGCCTCCTTCAGGTGCAGGCCGATCAGGGCGCTGTCGGGATCGGGGTCCAGCAGCAGCGAGTCGAACAGGACCGGTCGGTCGAAGAACGCGTAGAGGAACGCGGACCCGTTGGCCGGGACGTCGGTGGTGACGACACCCGGCGGGATGAGGGCGGCCAGACGTCTGAGCTGGGCCACCTCGGTGGGAGAGAGCAGCCGATGCGTGACCTCGGGCGGATGGTAGTACCGGTCGACGAGGTAGTAGGCCTTGTCGTGGTTCGCCCCGCCGGTGACCAGCAGGAGCAGGACGAGTGCGGCGCCCACCGCGGTCGCTCGCGTCGCCCTCGGCTGCCGGGTGGTTCTCCTGGCCGGGGGAGAGAACGTCGTCAGCGCGCGTTCGACGAGCCGGGCCGACCACTGGGTGCCGGCGACGGCCAGCAACGCTGTCGGAACCGCCGCGAGTGCGGCCAAGCGGACCTTGTCGTTGTACCAGTAGCCCGTGATGATCGCCCCCCACCCGGGGCGTCCGGTGGCCGCTACGAGGAACAACAGGATGCAGGTGACCCACCCGACCAGCACCCATCGCAGCCGGACGACGCGGGCGCACACCACGACACCGAGGGCGATGAAGACCAGCAGACCCCAGGGCATCCTGTCGACCTGCAGCCCCAGCAGCGCCACGTCGCGCAGGCTCTCACCGAACGGCTCGGACGCCCCCCAGTCGTAGCTCGCCGTGTCCGCTACCTGGCGGGAGAGTCGCGGCGCGGCCAGCAGGCCCGTCACGACGACGATCACGAGCGTGGCCAACAGCGCAGCGGCACGCTGCCGCCCGACGCCCGAGCCTCTCTGCACCAGTCGTACCAGCAGGAGCAGCCGGGTGCCGAACGCGAGAACGACGAGCATGACGAGGGAGACCAGCGCGTTCGGGTGGGTGAGGGTGAGCCCGGGCAGGGCGGCGATGGTGACGGCGACGGCACCTCGCCGGTTCAGGCCCGCGACGGGCCCGACGACTCCGACCGCTACCAGTGCCGGGCCGAGCACGCCGGGCAGCAGGGCGGTGGCAAACAGGTTGGGCCACAACACTCCCCATCCCATGAGGAGGTAGGGAAACGTCGTCAGCGCGCCAGCGACCAGTCCGGCCGAGAGCAGCACCACCGACGACCGTCCGAACGACAGCCGAGCGAGGGCGACGAGGCCCAGGGGCCAGACGACGGCCGCGGCCGCGAGGGCAGTGAGGTTTGCGGCCGTGACGATGCCGTCGCCTGCGGCCAGGTGGGGAACCAGCTGCGCGGCAGTCACGGCGACGTCGTGGAACCCGCTCGGGTAGCCCACCTTGCCCCCGGACCCCAGCGACGAGAGGTTGCCGTCCGACAGGTACTGGCGGATCCGGTTCAGGTGCGCCACGACGTCGGTGCTGTCGACCAGCTCGCCCGGCGAACCCATACCGGGAACTGCAGCCACAAGGACGGTGACGGTGCCGACCGCGGCGCCCGCGAGGGCGGTCCAGCGGGTACGCGTCGGGTCGGCGCGGGGGTGACCCCTGGCGTCCGACGCCCCTGACGGGAGCGCTCGTGGCCTAGACCACCACCGAGTGGCGAGCGCCACCAGGACCCCGATCAGCGCCGCCGGCACGACGTACCAGGGGGTCCAGACCAGCCCGAGGAACGGCGCCAGCACCGTCCCGAGCGTGAGTGAGGTCATCCCGAGCGCGGGGGCGACCCCCCAGCCCGCGGGACCGCGCAGCCCCGCGGCATACGCGATTGCCAGTCCGGGCACCAGGACGATCGCCACCACGAGGACGAACCACGGGGCCGCCGTCAGCCATGCGGTCATGCACTCATGCTTTGGTCAGGCTCCATCGGGTGGCGGGGCGGTCGGGGTGCACGATAGGCGATTTCCGTGTGACGGGTGGCGCGGCTTACCATGGGAGCACGGTCTCCACCCCTGGGGACCGAATTCGCGCGCCTTCTCCCACCTCCGAGTTCTCTCACGAGGCGGGGCCGGTGCACCCGGTGTGGTCCGGTACGCCGAGCAGTCACTGAGCTGCGAGGTCCGGTATGGGTGCTCGTCAGGCGCCAGGCAGGTGGCCCCTTCGGGGGAGCTCACCGACGAAACCGACCCAACGATCTTTAGGAGGACCACGGCATGGCCGTCGTCACCATGCGCCAGCTCCTCGACAGCGGCGTCCACTTCGGGCACCAGACCCGTCGCTGGAACCCCAAGATGAAGCGCTTCATCATGACCGAGCGCAACGGCATCTACATCATCGACCTGCAGCAGTCGCTGACGTACATCAACAACGCGTACGAGTTCGTCAAGGAGACCGTGTCCCATGGCGGCTCGATCCTGTTCGTGGGCACCAAGAAGCAGGCCCAGGAGCCCATCGCCGAGCAGGCGACCCGCGTCGGGATGCCCTACGTCAACCACCGCTGGCTCGGTGGCATGCTCACCAACTTCAACACGATCTCCAAGCGGCTGACCCGCCTGAAGGAGCTCGAGGAGATCAGCGCCGACGAAGCGAGCTCCGGCCGTACCAAGAAGGAGCTGCTCATCATGAGCCGCGAGCGGATCAAGCTCGAGAAGACGCTGGGCGGCATCCGCACCATGCAGCGCGTCCCGTCGGCCGTGTGGATCGTCGACACCAAGAAGGAGCACCTCGCCGTCGACGAGGCCCGCAAGCTCGGCCTGCCGGTCATCGCGATCCTCGACACGAACTGCGACCCCGACGAGGTCGACTACAAGATCCCGGGCAACGACGACGCGATCCGCTCCGTCACGCTGCTCACCCGGGTCATCGCCGACGCTGTCGCCGAGGGCCTGATCGCCCGCGCCGGTGGCCGGGCGTCCGGTAGCGACGAGGCCGTCGGAGCCGAGGAGCCGCTGGCCGAGTGGGAACGTGAGCTCTACGCCGAGGCCGCTGCTGCCGACGCCGGTGTCGTCGCCCCCGCGGCGACGGCCGCGCCCGAGGCCGTCGCCGACACGACGACGGACACTGACACTGACACTGCGACCGACACGACGACCGACACCGACACAGCGACCGACACGGCAGTAGTGGTCGCTCCGGAGCAGGCCCCCGAGGTCACGCCCGACGCCGACATCGCGCAGGAGGTCGCCGAGACGGCCGGCGAGCAGGTCGACGCCGAGGATGTCCAGCCCGGCGCCACGGTCGCCGCGCCGGACGCCAACCCGAGCGAGGTCAGCGAAGCGAGCGACCAGCCCGCCAACGCCTGAACGACGTCCCCGGCCGGCTCGTCGTCCTCGCGGACTGCGCTCCGGCCGGGCATCGTCGTGCCCGGCGCGTTCCAGGCGTCAGAACCACCCACCACCTCAGTCAGAAATGCGAGAGACAGCGACAGACATGGCGAACTACACCACCGCTGACATCAAGACGCTGCGTCAGCAGACCGGCGCCGGCATGCTCGACGTCAAGAAGGCCCTCGACGAGGCCGACGGCGACCACGTCAAGGCCACCGAGATTTTGCGGACCAAGGGTCAGAAAGGTGTGACCAAACGCGAAGGTCGCACGACCTCCAACGGCCTGGTCGCCGCCAAGGCCGAGAACGGCGTCGGCACGCTCGTCGAGATTTTGTGCGAGACCGACTTCGTCGCCAAGAGTGCGCCGTTCATCGCGCTCTCCGAGCAGGTGCTCCAGCAGGCCATCGACAGCAGCGCAGCGGACGCCGACACCCTGCTGAGGAGCACCCTGGCCGACGGCCAGACCGTGCAGGAGCTCATCGACGGCGCCAACGCGACCATCGGCGAGAAGATCGAGGTCAAGCGGGTGGCCCGACTTGCCCCCGAGAGCGGCAACGTCGCGGCGTACCTGCACAAGACCAGCCCCGACCTGCCTGCTCAGATCGGCGTCCTCGTCGCGATCGCCGGTGGCGACGACCAGGTCGCGCGTGACGTCGCCATGCACGTCGCCGCGTTCTCCCCGACCGCGTTGACACGCGACGAGATCCCGGCCGACACGGTCGAGAACGAGCGTCGCATCGCCGAGGCGACGGCCAAGCAGGAGGGCAAGCCCGAGGCCGCCCTCTCGCGGATCGTCGAGGGCCGGGTCAACGGCTACTTCAAGGAGAACGTGCTCGTGGAGCAGGCCTTCGCCAAGGACCCGAAGAAGTCGGTGGGCCAGGTGCTCAAGGACGCCCAGGCCGAGGCTCAGGCCTTCGCCCGGTTCCGCGTCGGGTCCTGACACCACGGTCCACCACGCACCCCGTATGCCGGTCGCCCCACACGGGTGGCCGGCATACTCAGTCTTTCGAGGCCGTCAGCTGCAGCCGCATCACCCAACGCCACTTGGCGATCTTCCGATCGCGTTCGAAACCGAGCTCTTCGAACAGGTTCTCGGGACCGGTGTGGAGGTAGGCGCCCTGCTGAGGGTCGCGATCCGTGACCTGCTCGGGGTATGCCTCGACCACCCCGCCCCCTGACTTCTCGATCGCGCCCAAGGCACCGGTCAGCGCGGCTCGGGCGACTCCGTGCCGACGATGACCCTTCCCGGTGAAGATGCAGCCGATCCGCCAGTGCGGCAGTTCGACGAGCTCTCTCTCGTAGACCTTGAGGTTCTTGATGGAGGGCAGCTCGGCGGGAGAACCGAACTGGCACCAACCCACGCAGTCCCCGCCGTGGTACACGAGCATCTGGTGCACTGTGCCCTTGCGCACGTGAGCCTGTTTGCCGGAGCGGTTGCCCGCCGCGCCACGACCCGCGCCGACGCCCTCCGGGTGAAAACCCATGCACCAGCAACCGCCCCACACGCCGTTGTTCGCCTCGACGAGCGCGGCAAAGTCGTCCCAGGTCTCCTCGGTCAGCAGCTGCGTCGTGTATCCCGACTCCGTCGCCATGGCCTTCATCGTGCACCACACCGGCCCGGCGACCACAGGTGTGGGTCGGGCGACCCGGGCGACCGGCCGCCAGCAAGGGTGGCCGGCCGGCCTCGTGCCTGGGAGGCTAGGCCACTGTGCCGGCCTTCGAACCCTTTCGGGCGACCCGCTACTCCCCAGCGATGGACCTCGCCGCAGTGACCGCACCGCCCTATGACGTGCTTTCGGACCGTGACGTCGAGGTGCTAGCCGCTCGCGCCCGGCACAACATCGTGCGCGTCGACGTCCCGCAGGGCGGGGACAACCGGTACGACGTGGCCGCGGCGAGCCTGCTCGACTGGGTCGCCGACGGGACGTTGGTCACCGACCATCTCCCCTCCTTCTCCATCTACCGCCGCAGGTTCACGGACGCCACCGGCCAGCCGCGAGAGCTGAGCGGGGTGATCGGTGCGCTCGAGGTGGTCGACGAGGGCTCGCGTGGCGTCCTCGCCCACGAACGGACCACCCCCAAGGCCTCGACCGACCGCCTGGAGCTGACGCGGGCCACCGAAGCCAACCTCTCTCCGGTGTGGTGCCTCCATGCCTACGCGGGACTGTCCGACCTCCTCGCCGAATCCGGCGAGCCGGTGGGTGCCTGCACTGTCGACGGTGTCGAGCACCGCGTGGAGAGGGTCGTGGATCCGCAGCGGATCGGGCTCATCCGAGAGGCGGTCGGCTCCGGGCCGGCGCTGATCGCCGACGGCCACCACCGGTATGCGGTCGCCCGCCAGTACCGCGACGAGGTGCGCGCTGCCACGGGCCGCAACGACACGCAGGCCGAGCTGACCCTGGCTTTCGTCGGCGAGCTGGCTGCCGACCAGCTCAGCGTCGAGGCCATCCACCGGCTCTACACCGTGGTGACCGCCGCCGACCTGACCAGGTTGCTCGACCGCTGGTTCTCGTATCAGCCGACCGGAGCCGGGCTGGACACGCTTCGTCCCGACGTGTTGAGCAAGATGGACAACGACGGCCGGCTCGTGGTGCTGCGCCCGGACGGCTGGGGCTGGCTGCTCCCGCGACCGGGTGTCTTCGACGGCATACGAGCCCTCGACGGGGTCTGGCTCGAGCAGGCGCTGGCCGGTTCCGGGGCCGAGGTTGCCTACCAGCACGGGCTGCCCGAGGTGGTCGCCGCCGTCCGTGATGGTCGTGCCAGCGCCGCCGTGCTGATCCGGCCGGTCTCCGTAGCGGAGATCAGACGCACGGCCGACCACGGAGTGCTCATGCCGCCGAAGTCGACGTACTTCACACCCAAGCTGCGCACCGGACTCGTGCTTCGCCAGATGAGCGGGCTTGACTGACTCGGGCTCAACTTCCCCGCATCCCTACGGCGCCCCCCCGCGTGGCGAGAAGATCAACAATCGCCGCTGGGGGCTTGGCCGTACGCATTCTGGTATCTGTCGTAGAGCGCGTCGATATCGGCCTGGGCGATCGGCTGCGGCTCGCCGAGCTGCCGGGCGATGTGCACCGTCCGCGCAACCTCCTCCACCAAGGCTGCTGCCTTGACGGCTGCCCGACCGTCTGGACCGATGGTGAACGGACCGTGGTTGCGCATCAGCACCGCGGGACTGCGCGATCTGGCCAGGGTCTCGACGATCCCCCGACCGATCGAGTCGTCACCGATGATCGCAAACGGACCGACGGGCACCGGACCTCCGAACTCGTCGGCCATCATCGTCAGGACACACGGGATCTCCTCGCCGCGCGCAGCCCAGGCGGTGGCGTACGTGGAATGGGTATGCACCACGCCGCCTACGCGCGGCAGGTGCGCGTAGACGTAGGCGTGCGCCGCCGTGTCGGACGAGGGGAGGTAGTCGCCGTCGACGAGGTGGCCGTCGAGGTCACACACCACCATCGCGTCAGGTGTCAACGCGTCGTAGGAGACGCCAGACGGCTTGATCACGAACAGGTCTGCACCGGGCACTCGTTGGGAGACGTTGCCCGCAGTCCACACCACGAGCTCCCATCTCGCCAGCTCGGCGTGCAGCGCGCAGACCTCGTCACGCGCGCGCTGGACCTCACCTCGAACCCTAGGACCGAAGTTCGACAGCTCTGAGCTCACCCCCTGACCCCGGTGTTGAGGTCCATATCCGCCACGTCCTATCGCTGCCTGATTGCGTTAACAAGTGTAGCGCTAGAGAGGTTGTCACGTGGCTAAAGCGCCGGAAAGCTCGGCATGCGTGGCTGGTGTTATCGTCACCAACGAAAGTCGGTTGGGTGCCCAGCCGCGCTCCTCACCAGAGAAGGCCCCGTTCATGACCGGCTCGGCTGCACTGCACCTCGACCCCGCCTTTGTCGTCGCCCCGGTGCGGAGGCGCATCTTCGGCTCGTTCGTCGAACACATGGGGCGGTGCGTCTATACCGGGATCTACGAGCCGGGTCACCCCACCGCCGACGCCGACGGGTTCCGGGGCGATGTGCTCGACCTGGTCCGCGAGCTGGGGGTGTCCGTGATCCGCTATCCCGGCGGCAACTTCGTTTCCGGCTACCGCTGGGAGGACGGCATCGGCCCCGCCGCCGAACGTCCCGTGCGCCGCGACCTCGCGTGGCACACCCTGGAGACCAACGCCGTGGGCATCGACGAGTTCGCCCGCTGGGCCAAGCGCGCCGACGTGGAGGTCATGTACTCCTTCAACCTCGGCACCCGCGGGATCGAGGAGGCACTCGACGCGCACGAGTACATCAACCACGAGAAGGGCACTGCGCTGTCGGACCTGCGCCGGACCAATGGGTCGGACACCCCCTACGGCGTCAGGCTCTTCTGCCTGGGCAACGAGATGGACGGTCCCTGGCAGACGGGTCACAAGACGGCGCACGAGTACGGCCGCCTGGCCGCCGAGGTGGCCCGAGCGCTGCGCAGCGCCGAGCCCGATCTCGAGCTGGTCGCCTGCGGCAGCTCCGGTTCGGAGATGCCCACCTTCGGCGCCTGGGAGGCCGAGGTGCTCGAGCTGACCTACGACCAGGTCGACTACATCTCCGCCCATGCGTACTACGAGCCCCTCGACGGCGACCTCGGCAGCTTCCTCGCCTCCGGTGTCGACATGGACCATTTCATCGACAGTGTCGTAGCCACCGCCGACAGCGTCGGCGCCCGGCTGAAGAGCCCCAAGAAGATCAACATCTCGTTCGACGAGTGGAACGTCTGGTACCAGTCGCGTTTCACTAACGAGGGCCCCGGCGATGACTGGATCGCCGCGAAGCCGCTCATCGAGGACGTTTACAACGTCGCCGACGCCGTGGTCGTCGGTGGGTTGCTGATCTCGTTGCTGCGACACAGCGACCGCGTCGGCGTCGCCTGCCTTGCCCAGCTGGTCAACGTCATCGCACCGGTGATGACCGAGGCCGACGGCCCCTCCTGGCGGCAGACCATCTTCCACCCGTTCGCCATTACGTCGCGGCTCGCCCAGGGCGTGGTGCTCCGCGTCGAACCGCACTGCGACACCTACGTGACGTCGCGTTACGGTGAGGTGCCCCAGCTCGACGCGGCAGCGACATACGACGAAAAGACCGGCGACGTCACGGTGTTCGCCCTCAACCGCAACACCGAGCAGACCTTGACGCTAGCCACCGCCCTGACCGGGTTCGGCGACCTGCAGGTGGCCGAGAGCTGGGTCCTCGGCGGCGGAGACCCCTATCTCACCAACACCAAGGACGAGCCCGACCGGGTCGCGCCCGTGGCCCTCGAGTCGGCCCGAGTCGTCGATGGCGCGTTGCAGGCGGACCTTCCGCCGATCTCTTGGTGCGCCATCCGCCTGACGACGACCGGATAGCCGACAGGTTCGATGACCGCCGAGACCCGTCCGACCATGTCCGACGTCGCCCGACTCGCTCAGGTGTCGCCGATGACGGTGTCGCGGGTAGTGACCGGCAACGGTGCGGTGAACCCCGCCACCCGCGAACGGGTGAACAAGGCGATGCGACAGCTGCGGTACACCCCCAACATCGCCGCCCGCGCCTTGGTCAGCGGTCGTTCGGGCACTATCGGCGTCATCACGCTCGACACCAGCCAGTACGGCCCCGGCGCCGCCCTCCTCGGCATCGAACGTGCCGCCCGCCAACGCGGTTATGGCGTGACCATCGCCACCTTGCCGAAGCTCGACCGGACCTCGATGACCGACGCGATCGACGCCTTCGTGCAGCGTTCCATCGACGGGGTCATCGCGATCGTGCCCCACCTGTCGGCGGCGGACGCGCTCGCCGAGACCAGGCCACAGCTGCCCGTGGTGGCCGTCCAGGGCACCGGGTCGGCACGGATTCCCGCCGTCACCGTCGACCAACGGACTGGTGCTTTTCTCGCTACGACCCACCTGTTGGACCTCGGCCACGAGACGGTCTGGCACGTTGCCGGTCCTCAGGACTGGTTCGAGTCTCGAGAACGCGAGCGAGGTTGGCGCGAGGCGCTCGCCAGCCGGTCAGCGCCCTCACCGCCGTTGGTCCACGGCGACTGGTCGGCGGCCTCGGGGTATGCCGCGGGGCACCAGATGCTCGCGGCTGACCGTCCGCCGACCGCGGTGTTCGCCGGCAACGACCAGATGGCGCTGGGGATCCTCCACCTGCTCTACGAGCGCGGCCTGTCCGCACCGGCCGACCTGAGCGTCGTGGGCTTCGACGACATCCCCGAGTCGGCCTACTTCTCACCCGCCCTGACGACCGTGCGCCAGGACTTCAACGAGCTGGGACGGGCCGGGATGGCGCTCCTGCTCGACATCTTGTCCGCCGAAGGCCACTTCGGCATGGAGGTGACGTTGATCGAGCCAGACCTGATGCTCCGGTCGAGCACAGCGCCACCGCCGTCGAGACATCCATCGACGCATCCATCGACGCATCCATCGACACATCCATCGACACAGGGATAGGTACCCACGTCATGCCGCACCTGAACGACGACGACGTCTCGCAGTCACGGAAGGCCATCGTCGCAGGCGAGACCGCCCTCGGGATCGAGCTGGGCTCCACCCGCATCAAGGCCGCGCTGATCGGGCCGACCAGCATGCCCCTCGCGACGGGGAGCCACTCCTGGACCAACCAGCTCGTCGACCGCCTGTGGACCTACGACCTCGACAGCGTGACCGAGGGAGTCCAACGCTGCTACGCCGACCTGGCCCGCGACGTCTACGACCGCTACGACGTCCCCCTCACGTCGGTCGGGGCGATGGGCTGCTCAGCCATGATGCACGGGTACCTGGCGTTCGACGCCGCCGGCGAGCTGCTGGTGCCGTTCCGTACCTGGCGCAACACGAACACCGACGCTGCGAGCCGAGCCCTGACCGACCTGTTCGGCCAGAACATCCCCCATCGGTGGAGCGTGGCTCACCTCTACCAGGCGATCCTCGACGACGAGGAACACCTCTCACGCCTCGCCCACATCACCACGCTGGCGGGGTATGTCCACTGGCGGCTGACCGGTCAGCAGGTGGTGGGCGTCGGAGACGCGAGCGGCATGTTCCCCATCGACTCGACGACGGGGCAGTTCGACGAGACCCTCGTGGCGCGGTTCGACGAGCTGATCGCGGACCGGCGCTATCCGTGGCGTTTGTCGCAGATCGTCCCGACCGTGCTGTCCGCCGGCCAGGACGCGGGGACGCTGACCGCATCAGGAGCCCTGCTGCTCGACCCGAGCGGGGCACTCGAGCCCGGCGCGCCCCTGTGCCCTCCCGAGGGCGACGCGGGCACGGGCATGGTGGCCACCAACACGGTGGACGTCGGCACCGGAAACGTCAGCGCCGGTACGAGCATCTTCGCCATGGTCGTCCTCGAGCGCCCGCTGCGCGGGATGCACCGGGAGGTGGACCTGGTGACGACACCGTCGGGCGATCTCGTGGCCATGGTGCACTGCAACAACGGCACGGGTGACCTCGACGCGTGGGTCGCGGTCTTCGGGGAGTTCGCCACCGCTCTCGGCGTCGAGGTGGACAGCGGCCGCGTCTTCCAGCTGCTCTACACCGCGGCCATGTCCGGGGATCCGGACGGCGGCGGACTCCTGGCCTACAACTATCTCTCCGGCGAACCCATCGCCTCGCTCGAGGAGGGGCGACCACTTGTCGTCCGTTCGCCGGGCAGCCGGTTCACCCTGGCCAACTTCGTCCGAACCCATCTGTATGCGACCCTCGGGGCGCTGCGCATGGGCATGGACGTCCTGCGTGCCGAGGACGTCCGCCCGCGCAACCTCTACGCGCACGGTGGCTTCTTCACCACCGCAGGTGTCGGTCAACGCGTCTTGGCCGCGGCCCTCGACACTCCCGTCTCGGTGGGGGAGTCGGCGGGTGAGGGCGGTCCGTGGGGGATGGCGCTGCTGGCCGCATACCTTCGTGAGCAGCGGGACGGGCGCGATCACGAGACGCTCGGCGAGTACCTCGCGCGGAAGGTGTTCCACGGCGGCTCTTTCGAGACGATCACCGCGGACGCGAGCGAGGTGGAGGGTTTCGACTCGTTCATGGACCGCTACAGCCGAGGCCTCGAGGTGGAGCGGCGCGCCGTCGAGCTGCTCTGACGGAAGTGATCGTAGGCCCGCGATGAGCCGGTCCGGGCGGGCGATCGTAGGCTGACGCGGTGGACTCCCAGGCGACTGCCGCGCATACCTCGTCGCCGGCGCCGACGTGGCGCGTGCTGCTGTCCTATGCCCGCCCGCACTGGCGGATGCTCCTGGTCGGAGGCCTGCTGAGCGTGGCCACGGCGGCCAGTGGCCTCGGGCTCCCGCTCGTCGTGCGAGAGCTGATCGGCAACCTGGGCGGCGACGGACCCGTGAAGGGCCTCGTCGCACTGATGTCGGTGCTCGTGGTGGTCAACGCGGCCCTCGGCGCGCTCGGCGGATACGTCCTGCGCCGCACCGCCGAGTCGGTGGTTCTCGCGGCCCGTCGGCGCCTCCTCTCGCGACTGCTGCGACTGCGCCTCTCGGCTGTGGAGCGGCACGAGCCCGGCGACCTGATGTCTCGAGTCACCGCCGACACCACGCTGCTTCGCGAGGTGACGATCGACTCTCTGGTCGGAGGAGTCACCGGGGTTCTGACGCTCGCGGCGACGGTGGTTCTGATGGCCCTGCTGGACCTCGTCATGCTCGCGGTGACGCTCGCAGCTCTGGGGGTTGCGGTCGTCGTGATCGGCGTCCTGGTGCCCCGGATCAACCAGGCGTCCCGACGCGCGCAGGAGTCGGTCGGCGCGATGGGCGCGGCGCTGGAGCGGATGTTCGGCGCGTTCCGCACGGTCAAGGCCTCGGGCGCTGAGACGCGAGAGGGGGAGCGGCTGGACGCTGCTGCCACGGAGGCGTGGCGGGCGAGCGTCCGCGCCGCGAAGTGGGGGGCGATCGCCGGCAACACCGCGGGCCTGGCCATCCAGGTGGCCTTCATCGCGGTGCTGACCGTGGGAGGCGCCCGCGTTGCGGCCGGCACCATCACGGTGGGGACGCTGGTCGCGTTCCTGCTCTACGTGTTCTTCCTGATCTCGCCGGTCAACCAGCTCGCGGGAGCGGTCACGCAGTACCACGTCGGCGCCGCCGCGGTCGCCCGGATCCAGGAGGCCGAAGCTCTGCCCGTGGAGTGCGTCGAGTCTGCTGGGCCGACGGCCGAGCTGCCCCAGCCCGGCAGTATGCCGGTCGCCATCAGCTTCGACCGGGTGCGGTTCCGGTACGACGCCGGTCTGCCGGTCGTGCACGACGGGGTCAGCTTCGCGGTTCCTCCGGGCGGGATGTCCGCCTTCGTCGGCCCGTCCGGGGCTGGCAAGAGCACGGTGTTCTCGCTCATCGAACGTTTCTACGAACCGGACGGCGGCCGCATCCTCGTCGACGGCATCGACGTGCGCGACTGGCCGGTCGCGCAGCTGCGCGCGTCGATCGGCTACGTCGAGCAGGATGCGCCCGTCCTGTCCGGCACGCTGCGGGAGAACCTGCTGTTCGGTGCGCCCGACGCCACCGAGGAGAGCCTCCAGCAGGTGCTGCGGACCACCCGGCTGCTCGCCATGGTCAGCAACCTTCCCGACGGTCTCGACACCACCGTCGGACATCGCGGGATGAAGCTGTCCGGCGGGGAGCGACAGCGCGTCGCCATCGGCCGCGCCCTGCTGCGCCGACCCCGCCTGCTGCTGCTCGACGAGGCGACCTCCCAGCTCGACGCGGTCAACGAGGCAGCCCTGCGTGACACGGTCGCCGACGCCGCCGCCACCACCACCGTCCTGGTCGTCGCCCACCGGCTGTCCACCGTCATGCTGGCCGATCGGATCATCGTGATGGAGGCCGGCGGGGTCCGCGCCGTCGGCACGCACGCGGAGCTCCTCGGGAACGACCTGCTCTACCGGGAGCTCGCCGCGACACAGTTCCTCGTCCCCGTCCACTGACGCTGGTTCGAAGGGATGTGACAGGATCCGTGACGCACCGTGTCTTCCTGGAGGTTCCGCGTGACGTTCGACGCCCCGGCCCCGACCTTTCGCCGGGTCCTGCTCAAGCTGTCCGGAGAGGTCTTCGGCGGTGGACGGATCGGTCTCGACCCAGCCGTCGTCAAGGAGATCGCCGAACAGATCGCTGTGGCGGTCAACGGCGGTATGCAGGTGGCCATCGTCATCGGCGGCGGCAACTTCTTCCGTGGCGCCGAGATGCAGGCGCGCGGCATGGACCGGACCCGGGCCGATTACATGGGCATGCTCGGCACGGTCATGAACTGCTTGGCCCTGCAGGACTTCCTGGAGAAAGCCGGGATCGAGACGCGCGTGCAGACCGCCATCACCATGGGTCAGGTGGCCGAGCCCTACATCCCCCGTCGGGCCATCCGGCACCTCGAGAAGGGCCGGGTGGTGATCTTCGGGGCGGGTGCGGGGATGCCCTACTTCTCCACCGACACGGTGAGTGCCCAACGCGCCCTGGAGATCAAGTGCGACGTCGTCCTGATGAGCAAAAGTGGCGTCGACGGGGTCTACGACGCCGACCCCCGGCTGCACCCCGAGGCGAAGAAGCTCGACACCTTGACCTTCGACGAGGCGTTGCAGCGCGGGCTGCGGGTCGTCGACCATGCTGCGTTCGGCCTCTGCCACGACAACAAGCTGCCCATGGTCGTCTTCGGCATGGAGGGCGAGGGGAACATCACCCGTGCCCTGCAAGGTGAGAGGATCGGCACGCTCGTCACCCCGAGCTGAGCGAGTGGCCCGAGCGTCGGCACGCCTACGAGAAAGCGGCGGAAACCATGATTGACGAGACTCTCTTCGAAGCCGAGGAGAAGATGGAGAAGGCCGTCGAGGTCGCCAAGGAGGACTTCGGCAGCATCCGGACCGGACGGGCGACCCCCGCGATGTTCAACAAGATCCTCGTCGACTACTACGGCGCGCCGACCCCCCTGCAGCAGCTGGCGTCGTTCCAGACCCCCGAGGCGCGGACCATCCTGATCAGCCCCTTCGACAAGTCGTCGATGCACGAGATCGAGAAGGCGTTGCGCGACTCCGACATCGGCGTCAACCCGAGCAACGACGGCAACATCATCCGGTGCGTCCTGCCCGTGCTCACCGAGGAGCGTCGCCGCGACTACATCAAGCTCGCGCACTCCAAGGCCGAGGAGGCACGCGTCTCGATCCGCAACGTCCGCCGCAAGGCAAAGACCGACCTCGACAAGCTCGTCAAGGACGGTGACGTCGGCGAGGATGACGGCACCCGCGGTGAGAAGGACCTGGACGGCCTGACCAAGCGCTACGTCGACTCCGTAGACACGCTGCTCAAGAGCAAGGAGGGCGAGCTGCTCGAGGTCTGACGACCCCGCGCGCCCCGCCCCACCGCAGTGATCGGGAGATGACCGACGGATGACCGACCCAGCGTCCCGGCCGAAAGACGGCGCCGAGACCGGCGACGGGCTCGTCGCTCCGGTCACGACGGAGGCGCAGTCGGTCAAGGTCTCCCGTGCGGGCCGCAACCTGCCGGCGGCCGTCAGTGTCGGCGCGAGCCTGGGCGCGGCGGTCATCATCACGCTGTTCGTCGTGCCGAAGTGGTCGTTCGTCGTCCTGGCCACCGCGTGTGTATGCGTTGGGGTCTGGGAGCTGTGCCGTGCACTCGAGGCCGGTGGGTTCAACGTCCCGGTCGTCCCGAGCCTGGTCGGCTGCGTGAGCATGGTCGCGGCGGCCTATGTCGGCGGCGGACAGGCGCTCACGGTCTGCTTCGCCCTCACCTGCCTCGCCATCCTCGTCTGGCGGGTCGCCGACGGAGTCACCGGAGCGGCGCGAGACGTCATGGGTGGGGCAGTCGTCGCGGCGTACCCGTCGTTGCTCGCCAGCTTCAGCTCTCTGCTGCTCGCCCCCTCGGACGGTTCGTGGCGACTGTTCACCTACGTCGCGCTCACCGTGGCGAGTGACATCGGTGGGTATGCCGTCGGTGTCCTTGCAGGACGCCACCCGCTGGCGCCGACCATCAGCCCCAAGAAGTCGTGGGAGGGTTTCGCCGGTTCGGTCGTCGCCTGCATGATCGTCGGTGCCGTGTGCGTGCACTTTCCCCTCCACGGCTCCTGGTGGGTCGGTGCGCTGGTTGGTGCGGTGGCCGCGGTCGCCGCGACGGCGGGCGACCTCATCGAGTCCACGATCAAGCGCGACCTCGGGATCAAGGATATGTCCAACATCCTCCCCGGCCATGGGGGTCTGATGGACCGGCTCGACTCATTGGTGATGACGGCGCCAGTGGTCTGGGCGCTGCTCGTCGTGCTCGTCCCGGTCGGTGGCGGGTGACCCTCGGCGTCGTTTTGATGACGGAACGGATGAGGGAACCACCGGCGGTGTGATCACCCCGTCTGCGGTTCTGTCAGCTGCTCCACCAGGCCTGAGTCCGGCGCTTGCGGTTCGTCGATCGAGCCGCCGGGCTGAGAGACTGTCTCCCTCATGTCCGACCAGCCCGCCACCGGCATACCGCTGCCTGAGCCGACCGTTGCTGCCCCCCGTCCGGGTCAGCTGAATTTTGCCCCCCCACGCCGTGGGAAGCCGCCGCGTCACCTCGCCGACCTCGCTCCGGACGAGCGGAAGGCGGCCGTGGAGTCATTGGGACACAAGGGGTTCCGCGCAAAGCAGCTGTCCACGCACTACTTCGAGCGGTTGGTCGACTCACCCGACGAGATGACCGACCTGCCCGAGGCAATCCGCGACGACTTGGTACGCGACCTGCTCCCGACGCTGCTCACGCCAATCGTCCAGCGCACCGCCGACGACGGTGCGACCATGAAGTCGGCCTGGCGCCTGCACGACGGGGCCATCGTCGAGTCGGTGTTGATGCGCTATCCCAACCGGGTCACGATCTGCATCTCCAGCCAGGCTGGCTGCGGGATGAACTGCCCGTTCTGCGCGACCGGACAGGCGGGTCTGACGCGCAACATGTCGACCGCGGAGATCGTCGAGCAGGTGGTGCACGCCGCCCGCATGCTGCGCCGGGGCGAGCTGGGCACCGGGGCGGACGAGGAGCGCACCGCTCCGCTGCGCGTCTCGAACGTCGTGTTCATGGGGATGGGCGAGGCGCTGGCCAACTACCGAGCCGCGATCGGCGCGATCCGGCGGCTCACCGACCCCGCACCGGACGGGCTGGGGATGTCGGCTCGCGGGATCGTCATGTCGACCGTCGGCCTGGTGCCGGCCATCGACAAGCTTGCGACGGAAGGCATACCCGTCACGTTGGCGCTGTCGCTACACGCTCCTGACGACGAGCTGCGCAACGAGCTGGTGCCCATCAACACGCGGTGGTCGGTAGACGAGGCGCTCGAGGCGGCACGCCGCTACTTCGAGACGACCAAGCGCCGGGTGTCCATCGAGTACGCGCTGATCCGCGACATCAACGACCAGTCGTGGCGTGCAGACCTGTTGGGGCGCAAGCTCAACAAGCTCGGCCGCGGCTGGGTGCACGTCAACCCGATCCCGCTCAACCCGACCCCCGGCTCGAAGTGGACCGCGTCGCGGCCGGGTGTCGAGCAGCAGTTCGTCGAGCGGCTGAGAGCCGCGGGCATCCCGACAACGATCCGCGACACCCGCGGCCAGGACATCGACGGCGCCTGCGGTCAGCTCGCGGCGTCGACCGCCTGACTTCGAACACCGTGCTGAGTCAAGGGCGTTGGCCGAGGGTGTAGCGCACGTCCTGCCAGAACGTCACCGACCCGTCGGCATCAGCAGCGGCCTGTATGCGTCGGCTCGCCTCCGCCCGGACGTCACTGCGCCGGCCCTCCGGGACCGACATCCAGAAGGCCCGCTGGCCCACCGACATCGAGAACGCATACCAGTGGCCGGCGTCGTCGAACCGCACCTCGACTCGACGTGTCACGGTGCGCAGGTCGACGAACCCGGCGTCCCCGAGGAGTTGTTCGACGCCGGCGTCCGAGCCGAACGGGCCGGACGCCCCGCTGGTCCGCGCGTCGAGCTGCTGCGGCGGCAGGTAGGGGTCGAACACGTCGTCGACCCGGGACCACGCCGGGTCCTGCTCCCCGAATGTCGTGATGCCGAGCCGCCCACCAGGGACGAGCAGGTCCCGCCATTGCGCCAGGGCGCTGGCCGGGTCGGGCAGGAAGAACACGACGAGCGAGGAAGAGACAAGGTCAGCGGGCGACCCCAGCGACGTCGCATCCGGGTGCTGGGCGTCGAGCAGAATCACCTCGACGTTGGAGAGGCCGTCGGCCGCCACCAGGTCACGGCAGTGCTCGACCATGCGAGACGAAAGGTCGGCGCCGACCACCGACCCGCGTGAACCGACCCGACGGGCGACGGGGAGCAGCACGGCGCCTCGGCCACAGCCCAGGTCGAACGCGCGCTCACCGGGTTGCGGGTTCAGCTCGTCGACGAGTCCGGCGGCGATCGGGCCGAAGAAGTCCACACCGACCTGGTCGTAGGTGTCTGCCACCGCGTCGAAAAGGCGGGCCAGGCGCTGCGTCTGGTCGCTCATTCGACCAACGTCCAGCTCAATGTCGCCTGCCCGGCGAAGTGGTGACACGGGTCGGCCAGGACCTGGGCGGTGAACGCGTAGGACCCGGCCTCCACCGCGCCCAGCACCGTGTCGCCGCAGGACGGCGTCGTGGGCGATGTGTCGCTGTGCAGGACGACCCGGCCCGGTCTCGTGACCGTGAGGTCGCCTTGGTCCTGCGGGGCAGTGTCGACCGTGCCGCCCGCGTCGAGACGGAAGGACACCGGCGGAGGAGCCGCGGTTCGCCCGACGACAAGGACGAGGCCCGAGCCCTGGAGCACCCATGCCCCGTGCAGCGGGTTCGTGGTCACGACCGGCTCGCTGCTGCTCGGTGGCGGGCCGGGGTGGGCGAGACCACCGCGTGAGACGGGGGACAGTCGCAGCAGTGTGAACGGCGGCAACAGGTCGGTCGGCGTGCAGGGACCGGAGGGCACCTGCGTCAACCGGATCCACCCCTCGGCCAGGCGACGGACCGTGAACGTGCCGTCGCACCCCGCTCTCGTCAGCACACCGTGGGACACCACCAGCGTGTCCCCGTCCACCCGGTAGGTCCCCCCGTCCGAGCGCGCGGGGGATAGCAGCTGGTCCGCCCCGACGACGGGGACCACGCTGCCGTCGGGGCGGAACACCACGGCATCCGGGACGGCGCCGTCGACGCCCTTCCAGAAGCCGACGATCTGTTCGGTGAGTGGTGTGCCGATGGCGTGCGACTCGACCACGGACGGTGGTGGGTCCGTCCGCCGCGACCAGAGCAGGCACCCGACTCCGACGGCCATCACGACGACAGTGGTTGTCACGGCCGCGCACCGCCGCGCCCGGTCCCTCGCACGTGGCGCCGAGGCCCCGGAGGGGTGCCGGGCCGGGGGCAGCGACAGGCTCGGAGCCGGCGACGAGCCAGCAACGTCGGTCATCGCCACCTCCATCGGTGGGTGCGCTCACGCGGGCGGCGCGTCGCGGGTCCAGCCTGACCAGCCTGCGTGCTCAGGTCAAGGGTGGCACGACGCCGTCAGTCTGGAGACGGGTGATTATCGGCCGGACTTCCGACCGATATCACCCGCCCGCGTGCGCTGGGAGACGCGCAGACTCCAGGAACGACAAGGTCGGTCAGTCGGTGGCGTTCAGCCGGGCCATCTCGTCGTCGGTGAGAACGAGGTCGGCTGCGGCGACCGAGTCACGGATCGTCTCCGGCCTCGACGAGCCCGGGATCGGGACGACGACCGGGGCGGTCGCTAGCATCCAGGCGAGCGTGACCTGTTGCGGGCTCACGTCCCGCTCGTCGGCGACCTGCTGGAAGGGCGCGAACCGCGACCCGAGGTCGCTCGCCTTGGAGATCCCGCCCAACGGTGACCAGGGCAGGAAGGCGATGCCCAGCTCGGCGCAGAGCTCCAGCTCGGGGGTCGAGCTGCGGTAGGCCGGCGAGTACTGGTTCTGCACGCTGACCAGACGGCCGTCGAGGACCTTCTGAGCGAGGCGGATCTGGTCGGGGTTCGCGTTGGAGATGCCCGCCATCCGGATCTTGCCTGCGTCGAGCAGCTCACCAATGGCCCCGACCGACTCGGCGTAGGGGACGTTGGTGTCGGGTCGGTGCAGCTGGTACAGCCCGATCGCCTCGACGCCGAGGCGCTTGAGTGAGGCGTCGCAGGCCTCTCGCAGGTGCGCTGGCGAGCTGTCGATCGTCCAGGACCCGTCACCCGGGCGCAGGTGTCCGCCCTTGGTGGCGACCAGCACCTCGCTGGAGTCGCCGCTCCACGAAGCGAGAGCCTCGGCGATGAGCGACTCGTTGTGGCCGACGTCATCGGCGTGCAGGTGGTAGGCGTCAGCGGTGTCGATGAGCGTCACGCCCGCGTCCAGGGCGGCGTGGATCGTGGCCACCGAGCGTGCGCGGTCGGGCCGGCCCTCGATGGACATGGGCATCCCCCCGAGGCCGATGGGGGAGACACTGACGGTTCCGATCTGGCGGGTAGTCATGCCCGCCACGTTATCCGTTCGTGATGATCGCGACGACTTCGCACGGGTCGTCGACCAGGTGTATGGCGCGAGCCATACCGCGCCCGGCGGCGAGGGTCTGCAGCAACGGCCAGACGGGGATGGCCGAGGTCCAGTGCTCGACACCGACGAGCACCAGGGGAGGCAGGACGACATCGGGCGCGGCGTAGTAGAGCCGCGTGGCGAGCTGGAACACCTCCTGGACCGTCCCCGCCGAGCCGGGCATGACGATCACCCCCGCGTTCGACCGGGCGAGGAGGCCGTCCTCACGGACCGCGTTCGAGAAGTACTTGGCGATACCTTCGGCGAACACGTTCGGCGGCTCATGCCCGTAGAACCAGGTCGGGACTCCGAGCGACCGGGGCAGCGGAGTCGGCGCGCCCGCCTGGGCGATCGGTTCGGGGGAGCCGTCCCGGGGAACCACTCGGGGTCCCAGCTCCTCCAACGCCTCGAAGGCTGCCACGGCCCAAGCGCCCACGTCGGGACGGAAGGACGGCACCGGCCGGAGCCGGTCCAGCGCCGCCTCGACGGCGTCCGCGGAGGGAGCCGCGGCGCCGAGGTTCGCGGCCTCCATCGCCCCCGGTCCACCACCGGTGGCGACGAGCAGGCCAGCACCGGCCAGGGAGAGCCCGAGATGCGCCGACATGGCATACGAGGTCGAACCCCGTTCTGCCGCATGACCTCCCATGACACCGACGACACGGCGTCCCTCGACCCACTCCTCGAGGGCGTCGCTGACGGAGTCGTCGTGGATGGCCTTGAGGAGGCTGGCGTACGCGTCGCCAGCCAGGCGCATGTCCCGTGACCACGCGTAGGCCCGGGCGTCCGGTGTCGAGGCATACCCACCGGGTCCGCCGATCCCGGCGTAGAGCTCACGTCCGGTGTAGAGGTGCGCCCGGAAGACGTTGACCGGCACGTCGGGGTCACCCGGGAAGACGACCGCGCCGTGGGTCTGCAGATGCGACAACAGGTTCGGGGGGACGGCCCCGCCCAGGACCACCAGACCGGTCAGGTCGTCCTCGCTCCCCAGCCGGCTCGCGACCGGCCCGAGGTCGAGGTCCTGCAGGCGCAGGCCGGCGAGCGGTCGACCGTCGTCGAGCCAGGTCTGGAACTGGGCGACCGAATGCATCTCCACGCCTGGATCGTGTCACTAGTCTCGGAGGATGAGCGACGACGCGGTCAGATCGGTCACCTACTCGGAGACATACACCCGCAGCATCGAGGATCCACAGGGCTTCTGGAGCGAGGCTGCCCGCGACATCGACTGGATCACCCCGCCCGACCGGGTCCTCGACGACAGCCGGCCGCCCTTCTACCGGTGGTTCCCGAGGGCGACGCTCAACACCTGTTTCAACGCCGTCGACCGGCACGTCGCGGGTGGCCGCGGCGACCAGGTCGCGATCCACTACGACTCGCCCGTCACCGGGACGAGGCGCTCGATCACGTATGCCGAGCTGCTCGCCGACGTTCGCCGGCTCGCCGGCGCGCTGGTGGGCGCCGGTGTCGGCAAAGGGGACCGGGTCGTCGTCTACCTGCCGATGATCCCCGAGGCTGTGGTCGCCATGCTCGCCTGCGCGCGCATCGGCGCGGTCCACTCGGTCGTCTTCGGCGGGTTCGCTCCGGCCGAGCTGGCCGCCCGGATCGACGACGCACAGCCCAAGATCGTCCTCACCGCGTCTTGCGGCGTGGAACCGAACCGGGTCGTGGAGTACAAGCCGATGGTCGACGCAGCCATCGCCCGGACAACCCATCGACCGGATCTTTGCGTGGTCCTGCAACGTGAGCAGGGACGGGCGGAGATGGGCCCCGGGGACGTAGACTGGACGGACTTCGTTGCGTCACCGGCCGCCACAGCCGGGGCCGAGTGTGTCGAGGTCGCCGCGACGGACCCGCTCTATGTCCTCTACACGTCGGGCACGACCGGGAAGCCCAAAGGGATCGTCCGCGACAACGGCGGCCATGCCGTCGCGCTTCGCTGGTCGATGGAGCACCTCTACGACGTACACCCGGGCGAGACCTGGTTCACCGCGAGCGACGTCGGGTGGGTCGTCGGCCACTCGTACATCGTCTACGCGCCGCTGCTCACCGGCTGCACCACCGTGCTCTACGAGGGTAAGCCGGTCGGCACCCCCGACGCGGGATCGTTCTTCCGGGTCATCTCCGACTACGGGGCTGTCGCGATGTTCACCGCCCCGACGGCATACCGGGCCATCAAGAAGGAGGACGCGACCGGTGCGCGAGCCGCGTCCTACGACCTGTCGTCGTTGCGGACGCTGTTCCTCGCGGGCGAACGTCTCGACCCCGACACCTGGCAGTGGGCGAGCGACCTACTCGGCGTGCCCGTGGTCGACAACTGGTGGCAGACCGAGACGGGTTGGCCGATCGCGACCAACCCGCGCGGCATCGAGCCTCTGCCGATCAAGCCAGGTTCACCGTCGGTGCCCGCACCCGGGTATGCCGTCGCGATCCTCGGCGACAACGGTCAGCCGGTCGGGCCTGGCGTCGAGGGTGCGATCTGCCTCCGGCTGCCCATGCCACCCGGGACGCTGCCGACGCTGTGGGGTGACGACGACCGCTATGTCTCGTCCTACCTGTCGACGGTCGAGGGCTACTACCTCACCGGGGACGGCGGCTACCTCGACGAGGACGGGTACCTGTTCGTCATGGGTCGCACGGACGATGTCCTCAACGTCGCGGGACACCGCCTGTCGACGGGGTCGCTCGAGACCGCGCTCGCGGGACATCCCGACGTGGCGGAGTGCGCCGTCATCGGGGTCGCCGACGCGCTCAAAGGCCAGGTGCCGCGCGGGCTGGTCGTCGTCAAGGCGGGGGTGGACGTCGCTGCGGACGGCGAGCGGATCTGTCGTGAGCTCGTCGCGCGGGTCCGTGACGAGGTCGGCGCGGTCGCGGCGCTACGCCAGGTCGACATCGTCACCGCCCTGCCCAAGACCCGGTCCGGCAAGATCCTGCGGCGGACGATGCGCGAGATCGCCGACGGCGGCTCGCCTGCCACACCGCCGACCATCGACGACTCCTCGGTGCTCGAGACGCTGACTCCGGTGTTGCGGTCCGGAGCCTGACGGCCACCTGGATCCAGCCGCCACGATCAGTGACGCGTCGGCCAGCTCAGCCGTCTGCGGCCCGTGGCGGGCGGTGTCGACGGTCGCGAACTTAACGTCGCTCTCGGGAGTTGCCCGGATTCGTGACCACGAACCGAAAGGTCTTCCGATGCAAGCCACAGCCTTCACCTTCGCGATCATCGCCTTCGTCTTCGCCGTGATGAGCTACGCCGAGATCAACAGGCTCAAAAAGCGTCTCGCCACCCTCGAGGCCGCCACTCCATCACCGACGTCACCGACGTCACCGATGTCACCGACGTCACCGCAGCCGTAGCGCAGACCCACCCGAGCCTGGTCTCGACGACGTCACGGCTGACAGGATCAGCCGGTGCTCGGAGTGCTCCAGGGTTTTGCGACGATCGCTGCCGTCGTCGCACTCGGCTGGGCACTGGCTCACTTTCGGTTTCTCGACATCGGTGCACAGGACTTCCTTTCCAGGCTGGCCTTCTACGTCGCATCGCCGGCCCTGCTGTTAGTCGTCATGTCCCGAACTCCGATCGGGGCGATCGTCTCGGCGAACCTGGCCGCCTCGACAGCCTCTGTGGTCGTGACCGCCGGTGCCTACATCGCCATCTCCCGGCTGCGCTGGAGGCTGCCGCTCGGGGAGACGGTGGTCGGGAGCCTGTGCGCGGCCTACGTCAACGCCGGAAATCTCGGGATTCCCATCGCGCTCTACGTGCTCGGGGACATCTCGCTCGTGGCGCCGACCCTGTTGCTCCAGCTGCTGGTCCTCACCCCGGTCGCGATCGCCCTGCTCGACAGCGACGCCAGAGGAGAACGCCCGGCGATGCGCGCCAGCCTGCGCAGCGTCATCCGAAACCCGATCACCATGGCCGCACTCGTCGGAGTCGGGATCTCGGCCGTCTCTACGCATCTACCGAAGTCCACCGTCGACGCCCTCATGTCGCCCGTGGCCGCCGTTGGCGACATGGCCGTGCCCGCAATGCTCATCGCGTTCGGGATCTCGCTGCGTCTCGGTCCCAAGCCCGGCGCCGGCGGGTCGACCTCGCACGTCGCGACGGTGGTGGCGCTCAAGCTGGTGCTCCAGCCGGTGGTAGCGGTCGGCTTCGGGTATGCAGGGGTTGGGCTCCGTGGGCACGCGCTCTTCGCGGCGGCAGTGACAGCGGCGCTCCCGACTGCGCAGAACGTGTTCACGTATGCCAACACCTACCGCCGCGGGACCTACCTCGCGAGGGACGCGATCTTCGTCAGCACGTTCGCCTCGGTGCCGGTCATCCTGCTCATTGCGCTGATCTTCCAGGGCGCCTGAACCGACTCTGGGAGCCGGCCGCTCGGATCGACGCGCGGCAGACTCCCAGAACTCGTTCTGGCACCTGAGCTACTGGCCGGTCCGGCCGTCGACGCACTCGCGCAGCAGGTCAGCGTGGCCGCAGTGCCGGGCGTACTCCTCGATCATGTGCACCACCACGTCCCGCACCGAGACCTCCTCGTCGCCGCGCCGCACGACACGGCCCATGTCGTTCTCGGCGGCGAGCAGCTCTTCTGCATGCAAAATTTCGGCCTGCCAGGTCGCGAACGCTTCCACGACGGCCTCCCGGTCGGGGACGGCGCCGTTGAAGTCGTGGTCTCTGTCCTCGGACTCGTAGAGCCGAGGCACGTCCTGCTCGGCTATGCATCGGCGGAACCAGCTCTGCTCGACCTTGGCCATGTGTCGCACCAGCCCGAGCAGGGACAAGGTGGACGGCGGCACCGACCGCATGGCGAGCTGCTCGGCGTCGAGTCCGTCGCACTTCATCTTCAGCGTGAGGCGGTAGGCGCGGAGGTAGTCGACGAGGTTGGACTTCTCGTCGGTGACGGTGGTCCCGTTGTCGCGTGGGTCGTTCTCGGGATCGACCCACATGTCGGGATAGACGGTGGCTTCGCTGGGTGGCATCCAGCGAGTATGCCGCGCCCAGCGGCATACTCGCCTGGCGTTTTCAGACGTGCTCGAGAGCGCCCTCCAGGACGGACCGCAGCCGAGACGTGATGTCGGCGAACTCGGGCTCGCCGATGGTCAGCGGCGGCGAGAGCTGCACGACCGGGTCGCCGCGGTCGTCCGCGCGACAGTAGAGACCCGCGTCGAACAGCGCCTTCGACAGGTAGCCGCGCAGCAGCCGTTCTGCCTGGTCGTCGTCGAACGTCTCCCGCGTCTGCTTGTCGGCGACCAGCTCGATCCCGTAGAAGTACCCCTCGCCGCGGACGTCCCCCACGATCGGCAGGTCCAGCAACGTCTCGAGCGACGCGCGGAACTTCGGGGCGTTCTCGCGGACGTGCTGGTTCAGGCCCTCCCGTTCGAAGATGTCCAGGTTGGCCATCGCCACGGCCGCCGACACCGGGTGACCGCCGAACGTGAACCCGTGAGAGAACGACGTCGTCCCGTGCCGGAACGGCTCGAACAGGCGGTCGCTCGCGATCAAGGCGCCGATGGGGGAGTACCCGCTCGTCATCCCTTTGGCGCAGGTGATCATGTCCGGCACGTAGTTGAACTCGTCGCAGGCGAACATCGACCCGATCCGCCCGAACGCGCAGATCACCTCGTCCGAGACGAGCAGCACGTCGTACTGGTCGCAGATCTCCCGGACCCGCTCGAAGTACCCGGGCGGCGGCGGGAAACAGCCGCCGGAGTTCTGCACCGGCTCGAGGAACACGGCCGCGACGGTGTCGGGGCCTTCGAACTCGATGGCCTCGGCGATCCGGTCCGCAGCCCAGCGCCCGAACGCCTTGGGGTCGTCGCGCAGGTGTTCCGGGGCGCGGTAGAGATTGGTGTTGGGCACCTTGTGGCCACCGGGGACGAGCGGCTCGAACATCGCCTTGGCCGCCGGTATGCCGGTGATCGAGAGCGCTCCCTGCGGCGTGCCGTGGTACGCGACCGAGCGGCTGATCACCTTGTGTTTGGTCGGCTTGCCGGTCAGCTTGAAGTACTGCTTCGCTAGCTTCCAGGCGGTCTCCACGGCCTCGCCGCCGCCGGTGGTGAAGAAGACCCGGTTGAGGTCACCGGGCGCGTACGCCGCGAGCCGCTCGGCCAGCTCGATGGCCCGCGGGTGCGCGTAGGACCAGATCGGGAAGTACGCCAGCGTGGACGCCTGTTTCATCGCCGCCTCGGCCAGCTCGACCCGGCCGTGCCCGACCTGCACGGTGAACAGGCCGGCGAGGCCGTCGATGTACTCCTTGCCGCGGTCGTCCCAGATCAGGTGCCCCTCGCCGCGGACGATCACGGGCATGCTCCCGCCCTGGCCGCCGGACGCGACCGGTTCGTAGACCGAGTGCCGGGTGAAGTGGCCCCACAGGTGCTCTCGCGCGGCGTCGGCGTAGGGCGTGCCGGCCGGGGTGAGTCCGAGCTCGGGCGTCGGTTGCCCGCTGGACTGGTCGGTAGTCGGTTCGGTCACGGTCTGTGCGGTCGTGGTCATCGTGTTCCCCAGTTGTAGTGCTGCTTGTTGAGCTTGAGATAGACGAAGGTCTCCGTGGCGGTGACCCCCGGGAGGGTGCGGATCCGGCCCATGAGCAGGTCGAGCAGGTGGCCGTCGTCCTCGCAGACGACCTCGACCAGCAGGTCGAAGCTGCCGGCGGTCGTGACGACGTAGGACACGTCCGGCATGTCGCAGAGCGCCCCAGCCACCTCGGTGGTGTCGCCAGAGACCCGGATCCCGATCATCGCCTGCCGGGTGAACCCCACCTGCAGCGGGTCCGTGACCGCGACGATCTGCATGACGTCGGCGTCGATGAGCTTCTGGACCCGTTGCCGGACTGCCGCCTCAGACAGCCCGACGGCTCGCCCGATAGTTGCGAACGGCTGACGCCCGTCGTCCTGAAGCCGCTCGATGATGCTCTTGGAGACCTCGTCGAGCACGGGCGGAGGGACAGGCATACCGTCGATCGTGGCTGTCCTGGACCGAAAACACAAGTAGCGACGACGAAATCCGTCGCGAACCACTGGATCGGCAGGGGAATCCGTGGTTGGTTGGGTGTCGTGAGCATGCCAACGAACGCGCCCCGGAACCTGCGCAACTTCGTCGGGGGTGACTACGTCGAGCCGAGGACGGACGCCCGCAGCGAGATCGTCGACCCCAGCACCGGCTCGGTGGTGGCCTCCGCACCGGTTTCCGACGCCGCCGACGTCGACGCGGCATACCAGTCGGCGGCGACCGCCTTCGAGACCTGGGGCCAGACCACCCCGAGTGAACGGCAGCAGGCCCTGCTGAAGTTCGCGGACGCCATCGAGGCACACACCGAGGAGCTCGTGCATCTGGAAGCCGAGAACACCGGCAAGCCGTGGGCGCTGACGGCGAGCGAGGAGATTCCGCCGATGGTCGACCAGCTGCGGTTCTTCGCGGGGGCGGCGCGGGTGCTGGAAGGCAAAGCGGCGGGGGAGTACCTGAAGGGCCACACGTCGTGGGTCCGGCGGGAGCCGATCGGCGTCGTCGGACAGGTGACGCCGTGGAACTACCCGATGATGATGGCGATCTGGAAGATCGGGCCGGCGCTCGCGGCCGGTAATACCGTCGTGCTCAAGCCCAGCGACACGACTCCGGAGACCACGCTCAGGCTCGCCGAGCTGGCGGGCGAGTCCCTGCCGCCGGGGACGTTCAACGTCGTGTGCGGTGACCGCGACACCGGTCGCGCGCTGGTCGAGCACCCCACTCCGGCGCTGGTGGCCATCACCGGCTCCATCCGTGCCGGTATACAGGTGGCCGAGAGCGCGTCGCGCCAGGTCAAGCGGGTGCACCTCGAGCTGGGCGGCAAGGCTCCGGTGGTCGTGTTCGACGACGCCGATCTCGAGAAGGCGGTCGAGGGGATCGCGATCGCCGGCTACTTCAACGCGGGTCAGGACTGCACTTCCGCGACCCGGGTGCTTGCGGCGCCGCGGATCCACGACGACTTCGTCGCGGCGCTGTCGGAGTATGCGGCGCGCTCGGCCAAGGTCGGTATGCCGGACGACGGGGACGCGCTGTTCGGTCCGGTCAACAGCGCGGGCCAGCTCGACCGGGTCACGGGCTTTCTCGACCGGCTGCCCGACCACGCATCCGTCGGGGCTGGCGGTCACCGGTTGTCCGGGGTCGGGGGGCTCGGCGACGGGTTCTTCCTCGAACCGACCGTCGTCTCCGGGCTGCGCCAGGACGACGAGGCCGTGCAGGACGAGATCTTCGGGCCGGTCATCACGGTGCAGCGCTTCGACGACGAGGCAGAGGCGGTCCGCTGGGCGAACGGCGTCGACTACGGGCTGGCGTCGAGCGTGTGGACGAAGGACTTTGGGCGGGCCATGCGGATGAGCAAGGCGCTGGACTTCGGCTGCGTTTGGATCAACACGCACATCCCGCTGGTGGCGGAGATGCCGCACGGGGGGTTCAAGCGGAGCGGGTACGGCAAGGACCTGTCGATGTACGGGTTCGAGGACTACACCCGCGTCAAGCACGTCATGGCCAACATCGAGTCGTAGCCACGCGTGACAGGACAACTCGCTCGAGGAGGCCAAGGGTGACGTGGCAGCGTGTCAGTCCCGGTGCGTGGACTACGTCGTAGCACGTCCCGTACAGGGACCATGAGGTCCCGTACAGGGACCAGGAGTGAGATCCTTCACCGAACCAGGCTTACTGCACGCGTGAACACGCGCCACCCGCTGACCCGCGGCTTGCCCGTTGAGCGACCGATAAGCCTTCGGCGTGCGGTGTTGGCGGCGCAGTGGTGGAGATCCTGCATTCGTCTTTCGGAGCAGGGTTGACTCTCACACTGTGTGAGGCGGGAGAACGGTGTCATGTTGATCGGAGACTTTGCTCGACTCGGGCAGGTGTCGGTGCGGATGCTGCGCCACTACGACCAGATCGGGCTTCTGAAGCCCGACAGCGTCGACGTGTGGAGCAGCTACCGCTCCTACTCACCCGAGCAGCTATCCGTTCTCAATCGGCTGGTGGCACTCAAAGACCTCGGTCTGAGTCTGGAACAGGTCCGCCGCGTCCTGGCCGACCCGGTCGGCGTCGATGAGCTGCACGGCATGTTGCGCCTGCGCCGCGCCGAATTGGAGAACGAGATGCGTGCTGCCGGCACCCGGCTGGCGGCAGTCGAGTCACGGCTCCGGATGATCGAGAAGGAGAACGAGATGTCCGCTGACTACGTCGTCAAGCCGGTGCCGGCAGTGCGGTTGGCCGCAGTGACCGACACCCTGGACCCGGCCGAGCTGGGACAACACATCGGCCCGATGTTCGACCAGGTCCAGTCACGGCTCGACGCGGCACACGCCAGCTTGACCACGCCGATCGCCACCTATGCAGAAACCGAGGCGGGCATGGATGTGGTCGTCGGGTACGCCTACGACGGCGCGCCGCTGCCCGGCCTGAATCTGATTGACCTGTCAGCCGCGACCGCTGTGTGTGGTGTCCACCTTGGGCCCATGAGCAGGATCGGCGAATCGTGGCAGGCGCTGCACCGGTGGGTGGCCGAGAACAAGTACGAGTATGCCGGCCCTTGCCGTGAGCTCTACGTGCGGGCGGAGTCGCAGGACCAACAGGATTGGGTCACCGAGCTCCAGCAACCCGTGCAGCGGGCCTGACGACCCCTTCGTGCGATTTCTGTAAGCAAGGGAGCCTGGTGGTCGCAAGATGGTCATCAGGCTCCCTGCGGACGTCGGCAAACGCATCCCGCGCCAGGTGCGCGCGGCTTCGCTCGCGGCCGGTAGACATCCGGTCATCCGTTCCGATTGCCGAGGCTCCCGGGTGACCGCATCGGTCCTATCGAGACTTCATGGAGCCGCCGCGGCTGTCTGATGTGTGAGTCGTTGTCGGGGTCTTCTGCAGGCCTCGATCGGAGGCCTGGCTGCCGGTGGCGTCGGATTCAAAGACCCCGATGGCGGAGTCGTTGAGATCGGCTACGGACTGGCGCCGTCCGCCGGGGGGACACGACTCGTCCTCGACCTGTAAATCGCTACCGGCCGGTCCCGCCGATGGCTGACGTGGAGGACCGCACCCCAATGACGGCGCACCAGGTTGTCGGATCGCTGCGTGAGGCGGCGCCTGATCTCGCCGTAGAGGCGGTCCCGCTGCCAGGCCTGCATGGCGGTGTGCCCGGAGAACGTGTCGAGCAGACGGATGTCGAAGTGGCGGACGGGTCACCGCCCTCTGGGAGCACATGGGCGGCGCTCCAGAACGCGAGGTGGCCGCCAGGGCGCAGGAAGTCGAAGGCTCGCTGGTAGCGCACCGCCGGGTCGATCAGTGCCACGCCGTCGCGGCGAAGACGAGGTCGAACCGCTGGCCGAGGGGTGGCTGCCAGGTCTCGAAGGCCCCGCAGAGGAACCTCCACATTCGGCAGTGCCTCCTGGTTGCGCCGGGCGACCGCCACCAGGTCTGGGCCGATCTCGACGCAGGTGATCAGGAAACGGCGCCGGGCAAGGGGAATGGTTGCCTTGCCGGTGGCGCATCCCACTTCCAAGAGGCGATCACCTGCCCGGATCCCAGCCTCCTCGACAAGAGCGTCGTAGAGCGCTTCGGGGTACTCCGGCCCAGCCTGCTGTTACAACTCGGCCGCGGCGTTGAAGGCCGTGCCCAGACGCTGCCGGTCCGCTGCCACCACGACCATCATTGCCCGCCCGTCCCGACTTGGTTGGCGGCGCTCTCTGTTACCGGCCCTGGCGGGTGGGTCGGGTCCGGTCAGCATCCGGCTATCGGGCCACTGATCAGCTCAGCGACCCAGTCAACCTCCTGCATCAGGAGCTCGAGCGCGCCTCCCTGCGGCGAGTACCCGAGACGTTCAGAGGCTGAGGTGCTGAGCATAATCGGATGCGCGGACCGCCAAGGGTGATCGCCCACCATAGGGTCGGATCCGGAGCCGACCAGCTCGAGGCTTCCGTCCCAGCCCAGCCGTTCGCCGATCGCCCGCACGATCTGCTCGGCGGTCGGAGTGTCGGGGTCTGCACTGTTGAGGACGCGTTGCCCGGGCGCATACGCAACCGTCTCGATGAGTGCGGCAGTGTTCGCGGCGCCGGTCAGGTGGTCGATCGATGCCCCACGGTCCGCGAGCGTGACCGTGCGGTCGCGGCGCATCATGCGCTCGACGAACAGGCGGGTCCGGGGGTTGCGCGCCCAGCGTCCGTGGACCTTGGACGGGCGAATGACCGTCACCGGCAGACCGCTGTCCAAGGCGACGTGCTCGGCGGCGACTTTCGAGGGTGCGTACCCCTCCCGACTCAAAGGGTCCACGTCGTCACCCGCCGGAGGAAGCGTCGCGGTGTCCTCGACGATCGGTTCGTGAAACCACGGCGGTTCCGCACTGTTGAGGTGACGGGCTTCTGCGTCCACGTAGACGGCGCGGCTCGAGATCAGGACCGGGCTGGTGACCGACCCCATCACGGGCAGCAGGGCGCGGACATCCGCGCCGCAGTAGGCGACTAGATCGACCAGCAGGTCAGCTCCGCCACCGACCAGTCGTTCGATCTCAGGAACCTCGCTCCGCTCGACTCGGTGGAACCGCACGCCGGCCACGGCCAGTTCCTGCGGCATCGACTCGGGGTCGCGGCCGGTGACATCGACCGACCAGCCGGCCGCCGCCAGCCGGGCTGCCAAGGCTCCACCGATTGCTCCTGTCCCGCCCAGAATCACCGCACGCATGGCAGCCCTACCTGTCAGATCGCCGCACCGTCAAACGCAGTGACTCTATGACGTCTGGGCAATCTCGTGAGCCGCACTCGGCCAGGCAGTCAGCCGGAGCGACGCGGAACGCGCGCCCGGGTCCAAGCTGACCGTGCAGGCTGCCTTGGCTGCCTACCGACGGCAGGCGGCGGCCACCGAAGCCACGGTCACGGCCATGCCGCTCGACCAGCCCTGCCGGTCGGAACCGGGAGCCAATCTGTGTTGAGTGCCTCACCTGGTAGGCGAGACCGCTCGCCACGCGGGCCACCCGCGAGCTGCACGGCGGCGCCACTGGAGAGTGACCGGCGCGCCGGTGGCCGCCCTGCGCTCTCGGGCCGGTCCCGCAACGGGATTCCTCGTGCGGTGCGCGTCTGGATCAGCACATGAAAGGCTGGGCGCGAACGAGCGTCCACCAGTTCGGAGGAAGTGAGTCGTGACTCTCTGGGCCGCTGTCCACGCCGAACGCCGCGCCCTCGCCGACGATCTTGAGCAGTTGGACCGAGAGCAGTGGGCGCAACAGTCGTTGTGTGGTCGATGGACGGTCGAGGAGGTTGTAGCCCATCTGACGGCAGCCGCAAGCATCGGCCGGCTGCGTTGGCTCGCCAGTATGGTGGGTGCCCGGTTCGACCCCTCCCTCCACAACCAGCGGCGGATGGCCGAGCACCGGGGAGCAGACCCCGACCAGACGCTCCAGCAGTTCCGGCGAGTCGTCACCAGCACCACTGCGCCCTCGGGTCACGTCCCAGCATGGCTCGGCGAGGTCGTCGTGCATGCCCAGGACATCCGACATCCACTTGGAGTCGAGCGCGCCCCAGCGATCGACAGGGTCACCGAGGTGGCCGACTTCTTTGCCCGTCGCGACTTCACCGTGAACAGTCACAAGGCCATCAAGGGCCTACGCCTCGAAGCTGTGGACGGGCCTTTCGCCACCGGCGATGGGCCTCTGGTCACGGGGACGACTATCGCCCTCACCATGGCAATGGCCGGCCGTGCCCCGTATTGCGATGAGCTGGCCGGCGAGGGTGTCGCCACTCTGCGTGGCCGCAGTATGACCGCGTGAGCAGCACGATCGGAATGTCTCGAAAGCCGAACCCCCGCGGCAGAAGCGGACTGTTCGCCACCTTGCTCAACAGCGGTCCGAAGTACGTGGCCTCCCGCGGCACACCCGACCTCTCGTGGGCCGGTTCCACCCAGCTCGGCCCGGACCTCGCCGGCGCGGTGCGCGAGATCCGTGACCGGCACCAGCATGTGAAGGTCGTCGGTAGCCTGGACCTGGTGCAGACGCTGCTGCACGAGAAGCTCTTCGACCGTCTCGACCTCTGGGTGCACCCGGTCATGCTCGGCGTCGGCAAGAAGGTGTTCGACGCAGGCGCGG
>NZ_JBDTKA010000059.1:0-10614 GCF_039935575.1 Lapillicoccus sp. | reverse complement strand
GGCACTGGTTGACCGTGCGGACGCTGTGGTCGAGCTTCACGCCCTGGTCCCAGATGGGGTACCAGAGGCGGTCGGCCAGGGCGGTGAGGTCGGTCGCGCCGAGCGCCCGGGTCTGGTGCAGCAGGACCAGGTCGACGTCGCTGAGGGGGCCGCCGTCGCGGCGGGCGAGGCTGCCCACGGCGGCGAGCGCGACGCCGGGCAGCCGGCGCCCTGCGGTGGCCTCGTGCCACAGCTCGGTGAGCCACTGCATACCGAGCTCGGCGAGCGCGACGCGGCGGGCCGGACCGGCTCCAGGGGTGGCGAAGCTGCGGGTCCCGGCCAGGGTCAGCCGCCGTGAGGTGACGTCCGTCGCGGTCATCGGAGGGCCTTCGAGCTAGAGCGCGTCGTGGCCGCGCTCGCCGGTGCGGACCCGGACGAGGTCGTCGACGGGGATCGACCAGATCTTGCCGTCGCCGATGCGACCGGTCTGGGCGGCCTTGAGGATGACGTCGATGACGCTGCCGGCGTCGAGGTCGTCGACGAGCACCTCGAGGCGGACCTTCGGGACGAAGTCGACGGTGTACTCGGCGCCGCGGTAGACCTCGCTGTGTCCCCGCTGCCGGCCATACCCGCTGGCCTCGCTGATCGTCATACCGGAGATTCCGTAGGCCTCCAGGGCCTCCTTCACCTCGTCGAGCTGGTGCGGCTTGATGATGGCGGTGATGAGCTTCATGCGGATGCCCCTTCCTTGGACGGAGCCTCGGTGGGCTCGGACTGGGTGCGTGCGGCCACCACGCCCGACGAGGTATGCCTGCTGCCGCCACCGAACGACCCGAAGTCGTAGGCGGTCTCGGCGTGCTCCACCAGGTCGATGCCGCTGACCTCGTCCTCTTCGGCGACGGTGAAGCCCATGGTCTTGTGCAGCACCCAGCCGATGGCGAAGGTGACGACGAACGAGTAGATCAGCACCGCGAACGCCCCGATCGCCTGCGAGCCGAGCTGTCCCAGGCCGCCGCCGAGGAAGAGACCGTCGTTCATGGTCAGCCCGGCAGCACCGGTAGGGCTGTTCGTGGCGTCCGCGAGGAAGCCGATGAGCAGCGTGCCGATGAGACCGCCCACGAGGTGGACGCCGACGACGTCCAGGCTGTCGTCGAAGCCGAACCGGTACTTCAGGCCGACCGCGAGGGCACACCCGGCGCCCGCGAGGAGTCCGACAACCAGGGCACCCCACGGGGAGACGGTGGCACAGGCCGGGGTGATGGCGACCAGGCCGGCGACGACACCGGACGCCGCACCGAGCGAGGTGAAATGCCCGTCGCGGAGCTTCTCCACGAGCAGCCAGCCGAGCATGGCCGTGCAGGTCGCGCCGAGGGTGTTGACCCAGACGCCCGCGGCCAGCGTGCCGGCGCTGAGGGCCGAGCCGGCGTTGAAGCCGAACCAGCCGAACCACAGGATGCCGGCGCCGAGCATGACGAGGGTGAGGTTGTGCGGCCGCATCGGCTCACGTGGCCAGCCGACGCGGTTGCGGAGCAGGATGGCCAGGGCCAGGCCCGCGACACCGGCGTTGATGTGGATGGCGGTACCACCGGCGAAGTCGTAGGCACCCGCTCCACCGAGGAACAACCCGTCCGCCTGGTTGGCGATCCAGCCGCCCGTCTCCGCGGCGAAACCGTTGAAGGCGAACACCCAGTGGGCCGCCGGGAAGTAGACCAGCGTCGCCCAGACCACGGTGAAGACGGTCCAGGTCGTGAACTTGGCCCGGTCCGCGATGGCGCCCGAGACCAGGGCCACCGCGATGATCGCGAAGACGACCTGGAACGCGACGAACGCCGCACCCGGTATCCCTCCAACAGCAGCGGCCCCCGTCGCGGCATTTGCCGGAACGTACCCGTAGATGGCGTTGTAGACCCCGGTGAGCCCGAAGTGGGTGAAGGGGTTGCCGATGAGGCCGCCGCCCACGTCGGGACCGAACGACTCGCTGTACCCCCAGAGGATCCAGATCGTGCCGACGGTCCCCATCGTGATGAACGACATCATCATCATGTTGAGGACGGACTTGGTGCGGACCATGCCGCCGTAGAAGAAGGCCAGGCCCGGCGTCATGAACAGCACGAGTGCTGCTGCCGCGATGGTCCAGGCGGTGTTCCCGCTGTCGATGAACGGCGTGTCCGCCGTCACGACTGAAAGTGCGCTCATGAGCGACCACTGTGGCCAACCTCGATTTCGCCTGTCGGCTGGGACTGTTACGCCCGTGTAAGCAATTCGGGCCAACTGTTATCGCCATGTTTCGCGTCGGTCGTATGACGTGTTCGCCTTCGGACGAGCTGCGGTGACGCCCGGGCGCGGGCCACCGGAGGGCGCGGACGGCTGTGCCGGGTGATGATGGGGGGTGAGCATCACCGCCGACGCGTTCGAATCCGCAGCCCAGCCGGCCCGCCGATGGTTGGCAAACTCGTTGCGCGACAAGGTCGCCGGCGAAGACGCCGAGGCCAACGCCCGCGCCATCTGGATGGTCGACGGCGAACGCTGGTTCAACCAAGGCGACCCGATCTGGCGGGTGCACGACGATGCGTCGATGTTCGTCGGCGGCATCCGTGCCCTCCTCCTGCAGTCGCTACACCCCCTGGCGATGGCCGGGGTCGCCGGCCATTCGGGCTACCGCTCCGACCCGTGGGGGAGGCTGCAACGCACCTCCACCTACCTCGCGGCGACCACGTTCGGGACGGTGGCGACGGCCGAGGCCTCCATCGCGCGGGTGCGATCGATCCACGAACGGGTCCGCGGCCGGGCCGAGGACGGAGGCCGGTATGCCGCCGACGACCCCCACCTCTTGGGCTGGGTCCACGTCGCGGAGGCAGACAGCTTCCTTGCGTCGTACCGAAGGTTCGGAGGCTCCCGCCTCACTCCGGCCGAGGAGGACCGCTACGTCGAGCAGTCCGGCTCGATCGCCGTCCGGCTCGGGGTCGTCGACCCGCCCACCACGGTGGCGGAGCTGCGCGAGGCCCTCGACGCATACCGACCGGAGCTGGTCGGCTCACCGGCGGCCCTGGAGGCAGCCCGGTACCTGTTGCTGCACCCGCCGATCGGGTGGAGCGAGCGAGCCGGGTACTCCGCCCTGGCGGCCGGCGCCGTTGCGCTGCTGCCGATCTGGGCCAAGGAGATGCTCCGGCTGCCGGTCCTCCCGATCACCGAGCGGCTCGTCGGCGCGCCGCTGGGCGACGCCGCTGTGCGAGCCATCCGGTGGGCCCTGAGCGACCCGAGGCACCCGCGCAACACGCTTCGGAAGCAGACGACCTGAGGGACCGACGATCAGCCGACCGGTCAGCCGACGATCGCATCGACGAAGGCCTCGGGGTCGAACGGTGCCAGGTCGTCCGGGCCCTCGCCCAGCCCGACGAGCTTGACCGGGACGCCGAGCTGGCGCTGCACCGCGACGACGATCCCGCCCTTGGCCGAACCGTCGAGCTTGGTGAGCACGATCCCCGTGACCTTGACGGCCTCGGAGAACACCTCGGCCTGACGCAGCCCGTTCTGCCCGGTCGTCGCGTCGAGCACGAGCAGCACCTCGTCGATGGGCTGGAGCTTCTCGATGACGCGCTTGATCTTGCTCAGCTCGTCCATCAGCCCGACCTTGTTGTGCAGCCGGCCGGCGGTGTCGATGATGACGACGTCAGCCTCGATCTCCGCACCCGCCTTGACTGCGTCGAAGGCCACCGCCGCGGGGTCCGCGCCGTCGCGGTCGGAGCGGATGGTCGGCACCCCGACCCGGTCGCCCCACGTCTCGAGCTGGTCGGCAGCCGCCGCACGGAACGTGTCCGCCGCGCCCAGCACAACGTCACGGTCCTCCGCCACGAGCACCCGGGCCAGCTTGCCGACGGTGGTCGTCTTGCCGGTGCCGTTCACACCGACGACGAGGATCACACTCGGGCGGCCGTCGACCCGCGACGACGCGATCCGGCGGTCCATTCCCGGGTCCACCAGCTCGAGTAGGTCCTCCTTGAGCCAGCCGCGAACGGTGGCCTCGTCGGTGCTGCCGGACCCGTCCACCTTGACCTTGACGCGCAACCGGCCGACGAGCTCGGTCGACGCCTCTACGCCCAGGTCGGACGAGATCAGCGTGTCCTCGACGTCCTCCCACGCCTGTTCGTCGAGGTCGCCACGGGACAACAGCTGCAGGAGGGCGTTCCCGATGGCCGTGTTGCTGCGTGCCAGTCGGGCTCGTAGGCGTGCCAGCCGTCCCCGCGCCGACTCCGGCTTCTCGACCGCCGGTGCGGTGGGCTCCTCGACGAGGGTGTCGGCCACCTCGGCCTCGGGGGGTGCGGTGGTCCCGGACGTCTCGATAGTCCCGACACTGTCGTCCAGGCCGGTGTCGCGGTCCGCGTCGACGTCGGTCGGTGGCGCGATGGGCCGGGTCGGAGCCGTCTTCGGCGGCGGTGTCAGCGTCTCGCGACGACCTCCACGACCTCCACGACCCGCACGACCCCGGACGAGCCCGAGGACGACCGCCCCCAGGGCGAGGAGTACGAGGACGGCGACGGCGACGACTTCCCAGACCTGGTCAACCACGGCGCCCATCCTTGCACGATGACGCGGGCGACCTGACCCGCCTGTTCCCGCAGTTCTACGCCCGGATTGGCGGGCGCTCGACTCCCGAACTACTCAGTGCTGCGGGTGGATCCGGTCGCGGGTGGCCGTCACGAGGTCGCTCGTGCGGTGCCTCGCAGCGTCGGTCTTGCTCGACAGTGCCTCGGTATGCGTGCGGACCAGGTCGACGACCTCCTCACCGCGTGGGGTGAGGACATCTCGACCGTCTCGCCGGGCCTGGACCGCGACGAAACCCATCACGGCGATGCCTCCCACGAGGCATACGAGCATCCCGAGCACGAGAACGACCATGTGACCAGTGTGACTCACGTGACGGGTGCGACCAAACTCGACGCGCCGGACAGGTCAGGCCGAGCGGGGCCGGACGTCTCTCATCCGCTGGGATACCACCGTCGTGACACCGTCGCCTTGCATCGTGACGCCGTAGAGGGCGTCGGCGATCTCCATCGTCTTCTTCTGGTGGGTGATGACGATGAGCTGGCTGGAGTCGCGCAGCTCCTCGAGCAGGATGATCAGCCGTGCGAGGTTGACGTCGTCGAGCGCGGCCTCGACCTCGTCGAGGATGTAGAACGGCGACGGCCGGGCGGTGAAGATCGCGACGAGGAGGGCGACCGCGACCAGCGAGCGTTCGCCACCCGAGAGCAGCGACAGCCGCTTGATCTTCTTGCCTGGCGGGCGCGCCTCGACGTCGAGACCGGTCGTGAGCATGTTTTCGGGGTCGGTGAGCACAAGCCGACCTTCGCCACCGGGGAACAGTCGCGCGAAGATCCGCTCGAACTGCACCGCCGTGTCGTGGTAGGCCGCGGTGAACACCTTCTCGACCCGCTCGTCCACCTCGCGGACGATGTCGAGCAGGTCCTTCTTCGAGCGCTTGAGGTCCTCGAGCTGCGTCGTCAGGAACGTATGCCGCTCCTCCAACGCCGTGAACTCCTCGAGCGCCAACGGGTTGATCCGGCCGAGCGCGGCGAGCTTGCGCTCCCCCGACCGCAGCCGCTTCTCTTGGACCTCGCGAACGTAAGGCTGCGGCTCGCCCGCCGGCTCATCGTCCTGCTCGTTGCCCGCGGCAGGAGCGGGGGGCACCGTCGTCAGCGGACCGAACTCCTCCACCAGCGCCGTCGGACCGATCCCCAGCTCCTCGATCGCACGAGTCTCGAGCTGCTCGATCCGCAGCCGCTGCTGGGCTCGCGCCACCTCGTCGCGGTGCACCGAGTCGGTCAGCTCGCGCAGCTGGTCCTGGAGTCCCCCGACGTGGCGGCGCAGCAGTCCCAGCTCGGCGTCCCGGGCCCCCCGCGCCCGCTCGGCCTGTCCACGGCGGGTGTCGGCGATCACGACCGCCCGGGCCAGTCGCCTCGAGGCGTAGGCCGCCGCAACCCGCACCGACTCGGCCACCTGCGCCTCGCGCCGACGTCTGGCCCGCCGCGCCGCATCGCGCTCGCGTGCGGCGAGCTCGGCTGCTGCCGACTGGTCGAGGGAAGTGGCCCGGTCGAGCAGGGCCCTGGCGCGCTCCTCCCGGGTCCGCAGCGCCAGCCGCAGCTCGGTCTCCTGCGCACGGGCAGCGCTCGCGGCGGAGTCCAGCCGGTCGCGCTCGGCCGGCGAGACCGTCGAGGTGGGGTCGGCGTCGTCCGTCGGCTCGACGGAGGCGGCCTCGAGGCGTTCGACCAGCTCGGCGTGCGACCCACGATCGGCGCCCAGGGTCTGCTCGGCGGTCGTGATGGCCAGCTGGGTGCGCTCGGCCTCGGCCCGGGCCGAGCGGACGGCGACTCCCAGGGCGCCGAGCCGTTCGGCGACCGCAGACATCCGCGCGTCCGAGTCGTGCAGTCGGTCGAGAGCGGCCTCGACGACGTCGCTCGCCTCGGCCACCTCGGACTGCACGCCAGACAGGGCGAACCTGGCCTGCTCCCCCCGGGACCCGGCCTCGGCGACGCGCCGCCGGGCGTCGTCGACAGCTGCCTGGATCTCGATCAGACTCGGCGCGGCAGCACTGCCGCCGCGCACCCAACCGGGTGCCAACACGTCCCCGTCGGTGGTGACTGCCGTGACACTGTCGCCGCGGCGGACGAGCGCGCTTGCCGCCGTCACGTCGGAGACGAGCGCGACGCGGTCCAACAGGTGGTCGACTGCGGGGCGTATGCCGTCGGGGCAGCTGACCACGTCGCTGGCCCACCGCGCGCCCGACGGCAGCTGTGGCCACGTCGCCCGGTCGACCCGGGCGGCCGTCTCGGACACGAGCATCGCGGCGCGACCAGCGTCGTCCGCTCGAAGCGCCGCGAGCGCCGTGGTGGCCCCGTCGAGCGAGTCCACCGCGAGCGCGTCTCCAGCCCACCCGAGCGCCGCCGCCACAGCGGCTTCGTGACCCGCCTCGACCTGCAGCAGAGCCGCGACCGAGCCGACGACCCGGTATGCCTGCTCATCGGCGCCCAGCAGCGCTGCTGCCCCGTCCTTGCGGCTGAGGCTCATCTCGAGGGCCTCGACCCTTGCTGCGGCAGACAGGCGGTCGCGGTCGGCGACGCGTTCCTGGTCGCGCCACGACTCCAGCTGCGCCTCGAGCTCCTCCAGCCGCAGGGCGGCGCTCTCGTAACCGGAGTCGAGGTTTTCCTCTCCGGCCTCCTCCACCGCGATCGACGACTCGAGGGTGGCGAACTCGCGCTCCGCCACGACCGCGCGAGAGCGGGCCTGGTCGACGCTCTCGCGCAACCGGCCGATCTCCGCCTCACCGGCCTCGACCCGGGACGCCTTGGCGGCAACCTGTCCGGCCAGCCGAGCCAGTCCTTCACGGCGGTCGGCTGCTGCCCGCGCGGCACGGGAGAGGCGTTGCTGTTCGACGACGAAGGCCTGCTCGGCTGCGGCGCGGTCGGCGACGGCCACCTCCAGCGCTGCGGTGGCCGCGGCGATCTCCTGCGCCACGCGGGCGTGCTGGCCGAGCAGCTCGGCCGCCTGCCGGCGCAGCTCCTCCGGGTCGCGCCCGGGCGACGACTCCCCATCCTGGTCGGCGTCGGTGAGCAGTCGGACCCGCTCGGCGGCCAGTGACCCCGTGCTGGTGAGCCGCTCGGTGAGCCGGGCGAGGGCATACCAGCGCTCCTGTGCCCGGGCGAGCTCGGGCCGCGCCTGCTCGCTCTCGGTCTCGAGCGCCCCGACCCGGCTGGTCAGTGCCGACAGACCGTCCTCGACCTCGGTTCGGCGGGCGATCAGGGCGGTCTCGTCGGCGACCTCCTGCTCGAACGTCGAGCTCAGCTGGACGAGGTCGTCGGCGAGCAGCCGGAGCCGGGCGTCACGCACGTCCATCTGGATCACGGAGGCCTTCTTGGCGGTCTCGGCCTGTCGACCGAGCGGGCCGAGCTGCCGCCGGATCTCGCCCGTCAGGTCAGTGATCCGGGTGAGGTTGGCCTCCATCGACTCGAGCTTGCGCAGCGCGCGTTCCTTGCGCTTGCGGTGCTTGAGGACCCCGGCCGCCTCCTCGATGAAGCCGCGCCGCTCCTCGGGCGTCGCGCGCAGGACCGCGTCCAGCTGGCCCTGGCCGACGATGACGTGCATCTCGCGGCCGATCCCGCTGTCGGAGAGCAGCTCCTGGATGTCCAGCAGCCGGCACGAGGTTCCGTTGATGGCGTACTCGGACCCGCCGTTGCGGAACATCGTGCGCGCGATCGTCACCTCGGCGTAGTCGATCGGTAGAGCGCCGTCGGAGTTGTCGATGGTGAGTGTCACCTCGGCCCGCCCGAGCGGCGGCCGGCCGGCGGTGCCGGCGAAGATGACGTCCTCCATCTTGCCGCCACGCAGCGTCTTGGCGCCCTGCTCCCCCATCACCCACGCGAGCGCGTCGACGACGTTGGACTTGCCGGAGCCGTTCGGGCCGACGATGCAGGTGATGCCCTGCTCGAGGCGCAGGCTTGTGGCGGACGCAAAGGACTTGAACCCCTTCATCGTCAGGTTCTTGACGTACACGAGTGCGCTGGTCTCCTCTGGGGCGTCCCGCGGGCTGCAGGTCGGCGTCACCTTACAAGCGTCGAGGCCGCGCTCCCGGTAGGTCGGGACGTCCGGTGATGCGTGTGACGGCTGGTACTCGTGTGGCTGGTGGGACGCGGCCCTCCCGGCCGTTGAACGTGATCATTCTCCCGCGTCGCTCGCCCCGGCGATGGCCTCGTGGTGCCTGATGACCTCGGCGATGACGAACCCGAGGAACTTCTCGGCGAACACCGGGTCCAGTCCGGCGTCCACGGCCAAGGCGCGCAGCCGTTCGATCTGCTGCTCCTCACGGCGCGGGTCGGCGGGCGGCAGCCGCCACTCGGCCTTGAGCACGCCGACAGCCTGGGTGGCCTTGAACCGTTCGGCGAGCAGATGTACCAGGGCGGCGTCGATGTTGTCGATGCTGGAGCGCAGCCGCGCCAGCTCGGGAGGCACGCCACCGGACCCGGGTTCGACGGACACGGCGACAGGGTATGCGTGCCGGCCCGGCGCGGATACGCCCATCTCACGGCCGCGCGGGTCTCCGCCACCACCCTCCGACTTCTCGCGGAACTCTCACGAAGACCGTCGCCCGTTCCATCGCAGCAGCGTAGGCGAGCGGCTGAGCAGTCCTCGAACCTGAGGAACGCGCCTGACCAGCGCGGCCAGGCAAGGGCCCGAAAATCGCCAGCAGCTCGGCCGCGAGACGGGTGATGGCCTGAGCGGTGGCACCCGCGCGCGGGAGTGATGAGCGTCCAAGAAGGCAACTAGTCTCGGTGGATGCGGATCGAGGAGCTCGACTGGGGCGACACCCCGTGGGGTGCCATCAGCCTTCGCCGGCGCTGGGACCGCATCACGGAGCGGGACGTACACGAGGTCAAGCTCGGCGACGACTTCCTCATGTCCAGTCAGTTCACCACCGGCGAGCGAGAGCTGGCCCGGATCGGTCTCGCGGCCGTGACCGGTACGTCTCTGACAGTCCTGGTGGGCGGGCTCGGCCTCGGCTACACCGCGGCGGCCGCCCTCGAGGACGACCGAGTCTCCGAGCTGACCGTGGTCGAGGCTCTACAGATGGTCATCTCGTGGCACGAGCGCGACCTGATGCCCGACACCCAGGGACTGGCCGCTGACCCGCGCGTGCGCCTCGTGCTCGACGACTTCTTCGATGTGGTTCGCGCGGGTCGCGCCGACCGCACCTACGACGCGGTGCTCCTGGACATCGACCATGCACCCGACTGGCTGCTCCGCAAGGACCATGGTGACCTGTACACGGTCGAGGGGTTCGCTCGCGTCGCCGCGATGCTCGCAGACGGCGGGGCTTTCGCGCTGTGGTCCGACGAGGTGCCCGAACCAGAGGTGGTCCGGCGGATGGCCGAGGCCTTCGAGCACGCCGACGCCCACGTAGTCCCGTTCCCCAACCCACTGACGGGTGGGGAGTCGGCCAACACCGTGTACGTGGCGGTCCGGCCGCGTCGCTGAACACGCTGAGACGACCCCAGGCACCGCCTGATCCCCGTCGCGATGAGTCTGCGGGCTCCCGCGGGTCTACCTCCTGACTCAGACAACCAACTCATCGGGAGTACGGCATGGGCCTGATCCACATCGAGCTGTTCGCCACCCTCGACCTCGTCGGGCAGGCGCCCGGCGGCCCCGACGAGGACCCGGAGGGGTTCCCGTTCGGCGGCTGGCAGGCGCCCCTGGTGGACGAGGTCTCCGGGGCGCAGGTCGGCGCCGCCTACGACGGCACCGACGCCCTCCTGCTCGGCCGACGGACCTACGACATCTTCGCCGCCTACTGGCCGCACCAGGAGGGCGGCGAGGACAACGAGATCGCCACCTTGTTCAACAGCGTCCCGAAGTACGTGGCCTCCCGCGGCACACCCGACCTCTCGTGGGCCGGTTCCACCCAGCTCGGCCCCGATCTCGCCGGCGCGGTGCGCCAGATCCGTGACCGGCACCAGCACGTGAAGGTCGTCGGTAGCCTGGACCTGGTGCAGACGCTGCTGCACGAGAAGCTCTTCGACCGTCTCGACCTCTGGGTGCACCCGGTCATGCTCGGCGTCGGCAAGAAGGTGTTCGACGCAGGCGCGG
>NZ_JBDTKA010000058.1:0-24199 GCF_039935575.1 Lapillicoccus sp. | reverse complement strand
TTGGGCAGACCGCACTGGTGCAGCTTGAGCTGCGGGCCGACGACGATGACCGAACGGCCGGAGTAGTCGACGCGCTTGCCGAGCAGGTTCTGGCGGAACCGGCCCTGCTTGCCCTTGAGCATGTCGGACAGCGACTTCAGCGGCCGGTTGCCCGGGCCGGTGACCGGACGACCGCGGCGGCCGTTGTCGAACAGCGAGTCGACGGCCTCCTGGAGCATCCGCTTCTCGTTGTTGACGATGATCTCCGGCGCGCCGAGGTCCAACAGCCGCTTGAGGCGGTTGTTGCGGTTGATGACGCGGCGGTAGAGGTCGTTGAGGTCGGACGTCGCGAACCGGCCACCGTCGAGCTGCACCATCGGGCGCAGGTCCGGCGGGATGACGGGGACACAGTCGAGGACCATGCCGGTGGGGCTGTTGGTCGTCGTGGTGAAGGCCGAGACCACCTTGAGGCGCTTCAGCGCCCGGGTCTTCTTCTGGCCCCGACCGGTCGCGATGATCTCGCGCAGGATCTCGATCTCACCCTGGAGGTCGAAGGTCTGCAGCCGTCGCTGGATCGCTGCGGCGCCCATCCCGCCCTCGAAGTAGAGACCGAACCGGTCGCGCATCTCGCGGTAGAGCACCTCGTCGCCCTCGAGGTCTTGGACCTTGAGGTTCTTGAAGCGGTCCCAGACCTGCTCCAGACGCTCGATCTGCTGGTCGGCGCGCTTGCGGATGTTGTTCATCTCGCGCTCGGCCGACTCGCGGACCTTGCGCTTGGCGTCCGCCTTGGCACCTTCGGCCTCGAGCTCGCCGAGGTCGCGCTCGAGCACCTTGGCCCGGCCCTCGACGTCGGCGTCACGACGGTTCTCCAGCTCCTTCTTCTCCACCTGGATCTGCGCCTCGAGCGAGGGCAGGTCCTGGTGGCGCTGGTCCACGTCGACCGACGTGATCATGTAGGCCGCGAAGTAGATGACCTTCTCGAGGTCCTTCGGAGCCAGGTCCAGGAGGTAGCCGAGCCGGCTCGGGACACCCTTGAAGTACCAGATGTGGGTGACGGGAGCGGCGAGCTCGATGTGGCCCATCCGCTCACGACGGACCTTGGCCCGGGTCACCTCGACGCCGCAGCGCTCACAGATGATGCCCTTGAACCGGACCCGCTTGTACTTACCGCAGTTGCACTCCCAGTCGCGGGTGGGACCGAAGATGCGCTCGCAGAACAGGCCCTCCTTCTCCGGCTTGAGGGTGCGGTAGTTGATGGTCTCCGGCTTCTTCACCTCACCGTGACTCCACTGACGGATGTCGTCAGCGGTGGCGAGGCCGATACGCAGCTCGTCAAAGAAGTTAACGTCCAGCACTTCGTGCTTCCTTACTTTCGTATGCCATGAAAGTTCCGTTCGTGGGTGAAGCGCAGTCAAGCGCGGACGGGCCGCGCCCGACTGTTCCACCGGTGTGAAAGATGCTCACTCGCTTGAGCTCGCTTGGATCTTTCATACCTCTTCGACCGAGCTGGGCTCCCGCCGGGACAGGTCGATGCCGAGCTCCTCCGCCGCGCGGAAGACGTCCTCGTCCGCTTCCTTCATCTCGATGGTCTGACCATCGGAGGACAGGACCTCGACGTTGAGACACAGCGACTGCATCTCCTTCAGGAGGACCTTGAAGGACTCGGGGATGCCGGAGTCGGGGATGTTCTCGCCCTTGACGATCGCCTCGTAGACCTTCACGCGGCCGGGGACATCGTCGGACTTGATGGTCAGCAGCTCCTGCAGCGTGTAGGCCGCGCCGTATGCCTCGAGCGCCCAGACCTCCATCTCCCCGAAACGCTGGCCACCGAACTGGGCCTTACCGCCGAGCGGCTGCTGGGTGATCATCGAGTAGGGACCCGTCGAGCGAGCGTGGATCTTGTCGTCGACGAGGTGGTGGAGCTTGAGGATGTACATGTAGCCGACCGACACCTGCTCGGGGAACGGCTCGCCGGAGCGGCCGTCGAAGAGCAGCGCCTTGCCCGAGTGGTCGATCAGGCGCACGTCGTCACGGGTCTTCAGGGTGGAGTCGAGCAACCCGGTGATGACGTCTTCACCCGCACCGTCGAAGACGGGGCTGGCGACCCGGCTCCCGGCGGGCGCCTCCCAGGCGTCCTTCGGGATAGGCAGTGCCCAGTCGGGCGACCCCTCGATCTTCCAACCGCGCGAAGCGGCCCAACCGAGGTGCAGCTCGAGGATCTGGCCGACGTTCATCCGGCCGGGAACGCCAAGGGGGTTGAGTACGACGTCGACGGGGGTCCCGTCCTCGAGGAACGGCATGTCCTCGATCGGCAGGATCTTGGAGATGACGCCCTTGTTGCCGTGCCGGCCTGCCAGCTTGTCGCCGTCGGTGATCTTGCGCTTGTTGGCGACATAGACCCGGACGAGCTGGTTGACACCCGGGGGCAGGTCGTCGCCCTCGTCCTTGTCGAACACCTTGACGCCGATGACCGTGCCGGTCTCGCCGTGGGGCACCTTGAGTGACGTGTCGCGGACCTCGCGGGCCTTCTCACCGAAGATGGCGCGCAGCAGGCGCTCCTCCGGCGTCAGCTCGGTCTCGCCCTTGGGCGTGACCTTGCCGACGAGCAGGTCTCCGTCGCGGACCTCCGCGCCGATCCGGATGATCCCGCGCTCGTCGAGGTCCGCAAGGACCTCTTCGGAGACGTTGGGGATGTCCCGGGTGATCTCCTCGGGGCCGAGCTTGGTGTCGCGGGCGTCGACCTCGTGCTCCTCGATGTGGATCGAGGAGAGGACGTCGTCCTGCACCAGACGCTGGCTGAGGATGATCGCGTCCTCGTAGTTGTGGCCCTCCCACGGCATGAACGCCACGAGCAGGTTGCGACCGAGCGCCATCTCGCCACCCTCGGTGGCGGGACCGTCGGCGATGACCGAGCCGACCTCGAGGCGGGCACCCTCGTCGACGACGACGATCTGGTTGTAGCAGTTGCCCTGGTTGGACCGGTCGAACTTGGCGATCCGGTAGGTCTGCGTCGTCCCGTCGTCGTTCGCGACGGTGACCAGGTCGGCGCTCACCTCGGTGACGACGCCGGCCTTGGCGGCCATGACGACGTCTCCGGAGTCGAGCGCGGCACGGAACTCCATGCCGGTGCCGACCAGCGGAGCCTCGGACTTGACGAGCGGCACCGCCTGACGCTGCATGTTCGAGCCCATCAGCGCCCGGTTGGCGTCGTCGTGCTCGAGGAAGGGGATGAGCGCGGTCGCTGCCGAGACCATCTGTCGTGCGGAGACGTCCATGTAGTCGACGTCGGCGCCCGGGATGTACTCGACCTCGCCGCCCTTGGTGCGAACCAGGACGCGCTCGTTGCCGAAGTGGCTGTCGGCGGTGAGCGGCTCGTTCGCCTGGGCGATGACGTGCTCGTCCTCCTCGTCGGCGGTGAGGTAGTCCACCTCGTCGCTGACCTTGCCCTTGGTCACCTTGCGGTAGGGGGTCTCGACGAAGCCGAACGCGTTGATCCGCCCGTAGGACGCGAGCGAGCCGATCAGGCCGATGTTCGGGCCTTCAGGGGTCTCGATCGGGCACATGCGGCCGTAGTGCGACGAGTGGACGTCACGGACCTCCATGCCGGCGCGGTCACGGGACAGACCACCCGGGCCGAGAGCAGACAGCCGACGCTTGTGGGTCAGGCCGGACAGCGGGTTGTTCTGGTCCATGAACTGGCTCAGCTGCGAGGTCCCGAAGAACTCCCGGATGCTGGCCACCACGGGCCGGATATTGATCAGGGTCTGCGGCGTGATCGCCTCGACGTCCTGGGTCGTCATCCGCTCGCGGACGACCCGCTCCATCCGGGACAGGCCCGTGCGGACCTGGTTCTGGATGAGCTCGCCGACGCTGCGCAGGCGACGGTTGCCGAAGTGGTCGATGTCGTCGACCTCGACGCGCATGTCGGCGTCGTGGCCGTCGCGACGGCCCTTCATGGTCGTCTCGCCGGCGTGCAGCGTGACGATGAACTTGATCGTGGCGACAATGTCGTCGAGGGACAGCGTGGACGCCGCCAGCGGGGCCTCGGTGCCGAGCTTCTTGTTCAGCTTGTAGCGACCGACCTTGGCGAGGTCGTAGCGCTTGGAGTTGAAGTAGAGGTTGTCGAGCAGCGTCTGCGCCGCCTCACGCGTCGGGGGCTCGCCCGGGCGCAGCTTGCGGTAGATGTCGAGCAGGGCGTCATCCTGACCCTGGGTGTGGTCCTTCTCCAAGGTGAGTCGCATCGACTCGTAGTCGCCAAACTCCTCGAGGATCTGCGCCTCGGTCCAGCCGAGCGCCTTGAGCAGCACGGTGACCGACTGCTTGCGCTTGCGGTCGACGCGTACGCCGACCATGTCGCGCTTGTCGATCTCGAACTCCAGCCAGGCACCGCGGCTCGGGATCACCTTGGCGGTGTAGATGTCCTTGTCGGACGTCTTGTCGGCGGTGCGCTCGAAGTAGACGCCCGGACTGCGCACGAGCTGAGAGACGACGACACGCTCGGTGCCGTTGATGATGAAGGTGCCGCGCTCGGTCATCAGCGGGAAGTCACCCATAAACACGGTCTGGCTCTTGATCTCACCGGTGTTGGTGTTCATGAACTCCGCGGTGACGAACAGCGGGGCGTCGTAGGTCTGGTCACGCTCCTTGCACGACTCGATCGTCTTGCGTGTCTCTTCGAACCGGTGGTCCCGGAACGAGAGGGACATCGAGCCGGAGAAGTCCTCGATGGGGGACATCTCCTCGAAGATCTCCTCGAGTCCGGAGCGGTCGGGGACGTCGGTGCGACCGGAGGCCTTGGCCTCGGCCACACGGGCCTGCCAGCGCTCGTTTCCGAGCAGCCAGTCGAAGCTCTCCGTCTGGAGAGCCAGGAGGTCTGGAACCTCCAGCGGTTCGCGGATCTGCGCGAAGGACAGACGGCCTGAGGCCGTCCGTGCGGTGGACACATTCTGGGACGAGGTGCGCGAGGCAGCCAACGAGGGTCCTTCCACGGGCCTTACTGAACTTATGATGTCAGCGTTGTCCGCGCCCTTGGCACCCCAGAGATCGACGTCGTCGGCGTGATCACCACATCGTCATGGTGAATGTGCCAGGACCAGTGGTCCGGGCACCACGAAGCGCTCGAGTCGAGGGAGGGCGGCAGGCGGAGGCAGCGCAAAGACTCACCCTAGCCACTCAGGGCATGGAAGTCCAATCGAGTCAAACCACGTCGGTGGGCGCCGAACGGCGCGCCGGCCCAGACGGACCTGTCGAGAACGGGACGACTATGGACCCTCGTGGGGCGCACGTCAAGCACCCCGCTCCGGTATGCGTCCGCTGGTCGCCGGACGCGCCGCATCGTCGCTGGTCAGGAGCCTGCGAAGCGGTCCGTCGCCGCGAGGACCACCGAGTTCATCGCGTCCGCCCCGGCGTGACCGACGCCGGCGACGATGTGCAGCTGGGCGTCCGGCCAGCCACGGGCGACCTCCCACGCGGTGTCAGCCGGACCGGCCAGGTCGAGCCGCCCGTGCGCGAGGACGCCGGGGATGCCGGCGAGCCGGTCGAGGTGCCCCACGATCGCGTCGTCGGGATGGAAACCCGCGTTCGCGAAGTAGTGCGTCACCGTGCGGGCGAACCTGTAACGGAACGTCGGGTCGGCGTACCGGGGGTTCGGCGGTTCGTCCTGCGAGAGGGCGACGACCGCTTCCTCCCAGTCGCACCAGGCCCGGGCCGCGTCGTCCCTCACCTTCGACGGGCCAGCGGCGAGCTGCCGCGCGTATGCCTCGGCGAGGTTGCCGTCGCGCTCCTGCGGCGGCAGGGCGGCGACGAACCGTTCGTGTGCCTCGGGGAAGAAGCGACCAACCCCTCGGGTGAACCACTCGACGTCGCGCGCCCGGGTCGTGGTGACGGCGAACAGGACCATCTCGCTGACGCGCTTAGGGTGCGCGAGCGCATAGGTGAGGCCGAGCGTCGAGCCCCACGAGACGCCGAGGACAAGCCACCTCTGGATGTCGAGGTGCTCGCGCAGCCGCTCGAGGTCCGCGACGAGGTGGCTCGTCGTGTTGACACTCATGTCGGTGGCCGGGTCGGCCGCCGACGGCGTACTGCGTCCGGCCCCGCGCTGGTCGACCAGGACGACCCGGTAGCGAGCGGGGTCGAGGAACCTGGCCAACGAGGCCGTCGCACCAGACCCCGGTCCGCCGTGCAGGCATACCGCCGGCTTGCCCTGGGGGGCGCCCCGCACCTGAAAGTGCAGGAGCTGACCGTCGCCGACGTCCAGCATCCCCTCGTCGAAAGCGGCCGTCGCGTGATACATCGGCCGTCAGCCTAGCCAGAACGCATAACGGCCGAAACTCGGCGTCCCGGCCGAGATGGCCGCCGACACGCCGACTTTCGACCGGTATGCGCGTAAGGGCCTACAGCAGCGGCGCCCCTCAACGATCTGAGGGGCGCCGCAGCCTCAGAGCTACTTGAGGGTGACGGTCGCGCCGGCAGCCTCGAGCTGGTCCTTGGCCTTCTCTGCAGCGGCCTTGTCGACCTTCTCCAGAACGGCCTTGGGGGCGCCGTCGACGAGGTCCTTGGCTTCCTTGAGGCCGAGGCTCGTCAGGGCGCGCACCTCCTTGATGACCTGGATCTTCTTGTCGCCGGCGGCTTCGAGGACGACGTCGAACTCGTCCTGCTCCTCGACCTCGGGGGCGGCGGCTGCGCCACCGGCACCCGGAGCCGCAACGGCGACCGGCGCGGCGGCGGTGACGCCGAAGGTGTCTTCGAACTGCTTGACGAACTCGGAGAGCTCGATCAGGGTCATCTCCTTGAAAGCGTCAAGGAGCTCGTCGGTGTTGAGCTTCGCCATGGTGGCGTTCCTTCCTGTTCTTGCCGTGAGTGGCGTGTGTGTTGAGTCTCGAGAGGAGTGGCTGGCCGGACGGCCGCCCACTCAGCTCTGGTCGCCACCCTCGGCGACGTCCTGGGGTGCAGCCGCGTCGTCCGATGCCGGAGCATCTTCGGGCGCAGCCGCCGAACCTCCCTCGGCCTCGACCTTGGCCCGGAGCGCGTCGATGAGACGGGCACTCTGGGACAACGGCGCGGCGAAGAGGTAGACCGCCTTGCTGAGCGAGGCGTTCATGGCGCCGGCCAGCTTGGCGAGAAGAACCTCGCGGGACTCGAGGTCCGCGAGCTTGGTGATCTCCTCGGCCTTCATGGGCTTGCCGTCGAGGACGCCGCCCTTGATGACGAGGAGGGGGTTGGCCTTGGCGAAGTCCCGCAGGCCCTTGGCCGCCTCGACCGGGTCACCGGTGACGAAGGCGATAGCCGACGGGCCCTGGAGCTGACCGTCGAAGGCCGTGACTCCGGCCTCCTTGGCGGCGAGCTCGGTGAGGGTGTTCTTCACCACGGCGAACGTGGCGTGCCCACGGAGGGTGCTGCGCAGCGCGCTCAGCTGCTTCACGGTGAGACCGCGGTACTCCGTCAACACGGCTGCACCCGAGTTGCGGAAGCGGTCCGCGAGCTCGGCAACAGCCGCTGTCTTCTCGGCGTTGGCCATCTGCGCCTCCTTGATGGTGGTGGTGCTGGGACCGCACGGTCTGAAGCGTTCCGGACAAAGAAGAAGCCCCGGCGCAAGCGCACGGGGTTCGAGGCATACGCGCTGGTATGCCGTCTCGTTCGTGGCCTGCGCTGGTTGCCGCACCTGGTGCGGACCTTCGGTCAGAGACCCGCGCGAGCGGGTCCCCGGACAACCGGCGGTCTGTGGTCGTCTCCCAGTGTACGGAGCGCAGGTGCCCCGGTCAAAACGACCGGGGCACCGTGCTCGAGTCAGCTGGTCGGGTCAGCTCTTGGGGGCAGACATTGTGCCGACCTGGTCGGCCGGGGGCGCCGTCACGATGACGGGGGTACCCCAGTCGCTGTAGTCGACCGTGACCTTGGTCCCAGACGACTCGACGACTGACTTCACGGGCAGGTCCTTGCTGTCCACGGTGAGGTCCATGGTTGCGCCCGTTGTGCCAGTCGCACCCGAGCCGGCGATCCCGGTGATCCCGGTGATCTTGTAATGCGTGTTGCCCCCGTTGGTATCCACAACCGTCGCCGTCCCGCCCTTGAGTGCGTCGACCATGGTCTGCGGGTCACCGGCGGTGGAGCCACCCTCGCGCATGGCCTTGCTCATCGCGTCGGTGCCCTTCGGGTCGACCTTGACCCATTCCTTACCGCCGGTGAGCTGGGTCGGCAGGCCTTTCATGTAGATGACGCCGCCGACGGAGACGACCTGCAGGTTGATCCCCATCATCGCCATGCTCGCCGTCGTGTCGGCCTGGGTCGGCGAGGTGTAGACGAACTGTGTGGTGCCGGTCAGGTTGACCGCCGATGACGACATCGACAGGGTGCCCTTGCCGCTCTTGGCGGCGACCATGGCCGCCCCCATCCGCTTCCCGAGCTCCGCTGCGTCGCTCGTCGCGCCCGGCGTGACGGCAGCGCTGGGCGTGCTGGTCGTGCTGGTCGTGCCCGAGCCGGTCGACGCGCTGGAAACACTGGTCGAGGGCTGGGCCGTGGTCGTCGGGCTGCTGGATCCGCAGCCAGCGAGGGCCAGTGCGCCGCTGAGAGTGACGACGGCGATGACGGTGCGCTTCATGTGATGGGTCCCCTGTATCGATCTGACTGTATCGATCTGACTGTCTCGATGTGACGCGGTCTGTCGACTCGCACCCACTCCCTGCGGTGGGCCGGTCAACACTAGACGGACTGAAGGGGTACCACGCCCCGTTACGACGCGGCTGACACCCGCGGTGCTCAGGCCTGGGCGTCCACCCGCTGATCGGTGTCCTCGACGAGCAGGTTGCGGGTGCGGCGGTAGTCCAGGGGGATGCCCGGGCCCATCGTCGTCGCCATCGTGGCCTTCTCGATGTAGTGACCCTTGGAGGAGCTGGGCTTGAGACGCAGCACCTCTTCGAGGGCCGCCGCGTAGTTCTCGACGAGCGACTTCTCGTCGAACGAGACCTTGCCGATGATGAAGTGGAGGTTCGCATGCTTGTCGACGCGGAACTCGATCTTGCCACCCTTGATATCGGTGACCGCCTTGGCCACGTCCATCGTCACGGTGCCGGTCTTGGGGTTCGGCATCAGGCCACGGGGACCGAGGACCTTGCCGAGTCGGCCGACCTTGCCCATCATGTCGGGCGTTGCGACGACGGCGTCGAAGTCGAGCCACCCGCCGGACACCTTCTCGAGCATGTCGTCGGAACCGACGTAGTCGGCGCCGGCGTCACGAGCGGCCTGGGCCTTCTCGGCGTTGGCGAAGACGAGGACCTTGGCGGTCTTGCCGGTGCCGTGCGGGAGGTTGACCGTGCCACGGACCATCTGGTCGGCCTTGCGGGGGTCGACGCCGAGGCGCATAGCGACCTCGACCGTCGCGTCGTACTTGGTGAGGCTGGTGCCCTTCGCCAGGCGGACGGCCTCGAGGGGGCTGTACACCTTGGCGGCGTCGATCTTCTCGGACGCGGCGTTGTAGGCCTTGCTGCGCTTCATGACTCGCTCCTTGGTTCCCGCAGCGGTGCTGCGGTGGTGCTGGTGTGGAGATGTGGTGCGGACCAGCGCTGGTCCTGCCACGAGGCATACCGGGCGGTATGCCTGTCACTAGTGAGGAGGACCTCAGTAGCCCGGGGTGTTGATGCCCATCGACCGGGCGGTGCCGGCGATGATCTTGGCGGCGGCCTCGATGTCGCCCGCGTTGAGGTCCTCCATCTTCTGTTCGGCGATGCTGCGGACCTGGTCTGCCGTGAGGGTCGCGACCTTGGTCTTGTGCGGCTCGCCCGACCCCTTGGGTACGCCGGCAGCCTTCTTGATCAGCTCGGCGGCCGGCGGGGTCTTGGTGACGAAGGTGAACGAACGGTCCTCGTAGACGGTGATCTCGACGGGGATGACGTTGCCACGCTGGGACTCCGTCGCGGCGTTGTAGGCCTTGACGAACTCCATGATGTTGACGCCGTGCTGGCCGAGGGCCGGTCCGACGGGGGGCGCGGGGGTGGCCGCACCGGCGTTGATCTGCAGCTTGATGAAGCCGGAGATCCGCTTCTTCTTGGGAGGCATGGGGATTCGCTTTCTGGTGGTGGTAGGCCTACGCCGTGGGCGATGACCCGGTTGCACAACCCGGGACGTTGTGGACCCGGGGGTTGGCGGTTCATGGGGGGAGTCCCCCCAGGGTTTCAGATCTTGGAGACCTGGCTGAAGGACAGCTCCACAGGGGTCTCCCGGCCGAAGATGGAGACGAGCACCTTGAGCTTCTGGGTGTCGGGGTTGATCTCGGAGATACTGGCGGGGAGGGTCTCGAACGGGCCTTCCATGACGGTGACGGACTCGCCGATCTCGAAGTCCACGACCTGGATCTCCTTGGCCTTGGCGCCACCTCTGCCGCCCGAGGCGGCCGACTCCGGAGTCTCGAGGTCGGGAGCGAGCATGGTGAAGACCTCGTCGAGGCTGAGCGGCACGGGCTGGTGGGCGTTGCCCACGAACCCGGTCACGCCCGGCGTGTGGCGCACGGCGCCCCAGCTCTCGTCGGTGAGCTCCATCCGGACCAGGACGTAGCCAGGCATCCGGACGCGGTCGACGATCTTCTTCTGGCCGTTCTTGATCTCGGTGACCTTCTCCATCGGGACCTCGATCTCGAAGATGAAGTCCTCCATGTTGAGGGACACGATGCGGGTCTCGAGGTTGGTCTTGACCCGCTTCTCGTAGCCGGCGTAGGAGTGCACGACGTACCAGTCGCCGTCCTTAGCGCGCAGACCACGCTTGTATTCCTCGACGGGGTCGACGGGAGCGGCGGGCTCGGCGTCGGCAGACTCGGCGTCCGCCACCGCGGCCGCGTCGACCTCCCGGTCGTAGTCCGCGATCGCCTGGGCTGCGTCGACGTCGACGGTGTGCACCGTCTCGGCCGCATCCAAGCTGCCGAAGTCCGTGTAGGGCTCAGTGGTCTCAGTGGGCTCGCCGGCCTCGTGAGTGGTCGTGGTGGTGCTGGTGTCGTTCTCGGACACGCTGCTGCCTGCTTCCTTCATGCGTTCTGTCGTGCGGTCGATGAGGTGGTCGCGCGTCAACCCGCGAGGATGAGCAGGACCAGCCGGTGGAACACGAGGTCCAGGGCCGCGACGATCCCCATGATCACCATGACGAACACGATGACGACGCCGGTGTAGTTGACCAGCTCGCGTCCAGTCGGCCGCACCACCTTGCGCAGCTCGTCGAGGATCTGGCTGACGAACAGCGCGAGCGAGCGCCATGCCCGGCTGACCACGTTGCCCTCCTGAGGCCGCTTGCGCGTCGCTCGACCGGAGTCGCGGGACCCCGCGCTCGTCTCGGTCACTACTCTCCCACTTCCTGCTGTCCTGATCGTCTGCGCTTGTCCGTGCTTGCCGGTGCTGCTCTGCGCTTGTCCGTGCTGCTCTGTACTCCTCTGTGCTCCTGCATCCGGTGTGCAGCGCAGGGCAGGAGGGACTCGAACCCCCAACCGCCGGTTTTGGAGACCGGAGCTCTACCAATTGAGCCACTGCCCTACGCGGTCCATTCCCTTGGCTGTGCGACGGGACGAACCGCAGACGGTCTGGCGGGCATGCCGGGGCATGGCAGCCACGACCACCGAGGAAACAGCATACGGGACCGCGCCGTGCCGAAGCGAACCGCGATGTAGTCGAGGTGAGGTGGAGTGGAAGGATGCTGGGGTGACCGGCCAGCCGACCGCCCCTGCCCGCTCCGTCCCGCTCGCCTCGCTCTCCGCCGACCAGCTCGAGGCGTTCCTGCACGGACGGCGCGAGGAGTATGCCGTCCTCAAGGCCCGCGGGCTGTCGCTCGACCTCACCCGAGGCAAGCCGTCGAGCGCCCAGCTCGACCTCTCGGACGCGTTGCTCTCGCTGCCCTCGACCACCAAGGACCGGGCCGGGGCGGACGTGCGCAACTACGGCGGGCTGGACGGTCTGGTCGAGCTGAGGGAGATCTTCGCGCAGCTGCTGTGGGTCGAGACCGAGCAGGTGGTCTGCGGGGGCAACTCCAGTCTGACGATGATGTGGGACGTCATGGCCTACCTCATGCTCTTCGGCGCCCCAGAGTCCCCACGGCCATGGGCCCAGGAGGAGACGGTCAGGTTCGTCTGCCCCGTGCCCGGCTACGACCGGCACTTCTCGATGCTCGCGGAGCTGGGGGTCGAGATGGTGAACGTCCCGATGAACGCGGACGGGCCCGACGTCGCGGCGGTGACCGAGCTGGTCCGCGGCGACCCGAGCGTCAAGGGGATCTGGGTCGTCCCGACCTACGCGAACCCCTCTGGCGCCGTCGTGTCACAGGAGGTCGCGGCCGCCCTGGTGTCGATGCCGACCGCGGCGCCGGACTTCCGGATCTTCTGGGACAACGCGTACGCCTTCCACCACCTGACCGAGGATGAGGCCAAGAGCGCCGACGCGCTGACCCTGGCCGCCGCCTCGGGCCAGGCGAACCGCCCGATCATGTTCGCCTCGACCTCGAAGATTACCTTCGCCGGCTCTGGGGTGGCGGTCATGGCGGCGTCGCTGGAGAACAAGGCGTGGTACCTCCGACACCTCTCGATGGCCTCGATCGGACCGGACAAGGTCAACCACCTGCGCCACGTGGAGTTCTTCGGTTCGCCCGACGGGGTCCGTGACCACATGCGCCGGCACCGCGAGATCCTCGCCCCCAAGTTCGCCGCCGTGGACACCGCGCTGACCGCGGCGCTCTCCGGGCTCGGCGTGGCCGAGTGGAACCGGCCGATGGGCGGGTACTTCGTCAACCTCGACGTTCTCGACGGCACTGCCTCTCGGGTGGTGGCGCTCGCCAAGGAGGCCGGGATCGCACTGACGCCCGCCGGGTCGTCGTTTCCCTATCGCCGGGACCCTCGCGACCGCAACATCCGGCTAGCCCCGACGTTCCCCGTGCTGGCCGAGGTCGAGACGGCGATGGCCGGGGTGGGCACCTGTGTGGCATTGGCCGCCGCGGAGAAGCTCGCCATCGGAGTTTGACCGGCGCAAGCGTTGCCTCGAGTGGTCAAGATCGGTCGTCATGAGGCCGTCAGACCAACCGAAGTCGACCACTCACCGAAGGCGGCTGGACCGTCTGGCAGAGTGACGGGATGAGCGACGAGAGCTACAGCGGCGAGGAGCTGAACACCGACACGGGCAGCTACTCGCTCGACGACGACGACCAGCTCCAGCCCGAGGACACCCTGATCGGTACGGGTGACGAGAACGGCGTGAAAGACGTCCTGGACGAGGGGTACTCGCCGCCGGACCGGGCTCGCGGCTCGCTGGCCTGGGGGACGACGGCCTGGGAGCAGTCGCAGGACGAGACGATCGAGCAGCGCATCAGGCAGGAGGTCCCGGACCCGGACTCGGCCTACGGCGCCCCGGACAACGAATCCGGCCTCGACGACCTCGACGAGGAGAAGGTCGGCGGCGACGACCCCGACGCCATCCGGGCGGAGGACGACTTCGTCGGCGACTCGGGCCGGCGCTCCGGGAGGCTGGTTGCACCGGACGAGGGTTCCGGCGAGGACGACGAGAAGGACGAGGTCGCCGAGGACGTGGGCATCGACGGCGCGGGAGCCTCTGCCGAGGAGGCGGCCATGCACATCGAGTCGGACGCCACCGCGTTCGCGCCCTTGGGCGCCGATGACGAGGCTGACGAGAACGAGGAGCTCACGGAGGCAGTGGCGGACGCGATCCGCGACGAGGACGAGATGAACGAGCTCGACTCGCTCGCCTCAGCCGACGAACGCTAGGTCGCCGCTTGCGAGGGTGGACCACTCGGTCGACCGCCGAGCTGACCGCCGAACTGACGCGGCCCGAGCTCGACGCGGCGGCGCAGTTCGGCTACCCCCTGCGGTCCCTCCGGGAGGTCCCACCAGCTCTCCACCCACCAGGTGGCACCGGCCGCGGCCCAGGGTTCGGGTGAGCCGTGGACGTCGCCGAAGTCGCCGTGGCTGTCTCCCTCGACGACCACGTCATAGCCCTCCCACGGCAGGCCGGCCTCGGAACGCAGCGTCCTGAGCCGCTCGACGATCTCGCCGAGCGCGTCAAGGGTCAGGCCCGAGCTGCCCTCCGCGTCACCCACGAGCGCCGGGAAGACACCCTGCCACCGCGCCGCCCGCTCGAGCGACAGCTGCCGCTCCCGACCGGGGACCAACGCGCCCACCACCCAGACGGGCGGATGCGGCCGCTGGACCGGAGCAGTCGGCGCCAGCTCGGTGACCGGACGAACCGACCAGAACTCGCCCTGGTACTCGTAGGGCTGGCCCGCGAGCAGACCGGCGTACACCTCCAAGCCCTCGTCGACCTGTCGGGCCCGCGTCGCACGGCCGAGGTCGGGTTCGAAAGAGCGCCAGTTGGCGTTGACGGCACCCAGCCCGACGCCGAGAACGACCCGACCGCCCGACAACCGGTCCACCGTCGCGACGGACTGGGCGAGGTCCCACGGTCGGTAGCGCGCAACGGGTGTGATGAGGGTGCCGAGCCGGATGCGGGAGGTCCGCACGGCAGCGGCCGCCAGCAGGGCCCAGGCGTCGTGCCGGTAGACGGCTTCCCAGGACAGCACCGCGTCCCAGCCGCGCGCCTCGGCCAGCTCGGCGAGCTCCACGAACTCGAGGTCGGACGTGAACGGGACGACGAAGGCCTGCCTCATCCCCACGACGTTAGGCCGAACCGCCGACAGAGCAACACCAGCTCAACCAGCTCAACCAGCTCAGGCCATGAGCAGCCAGGCCCGTCAGGTCTGCCACAGTGGCGCCATGGCGGCGCTGAGGGACGGGCTGAGCGGCGGGCAGAGCGACGGGCTGAGCGGCGGGCAGAGCGACGGGCAGAGCGACGGGCAGCGTGACGTGGCCGCACTTCCCAAGACCCACCTGCACCTGCACTTCACGGGTTCGATGCGGATCGACACTCTCGCCGACCTCGCCCGCGGTCACGGGCTGCGGTTGCCCGACGCCCTGACGCAGGACTGGCCGCCGCACCTCCACGCGACCGACGAGCGCGGCTGGTTCCGCTTCCAGCGCCTCTACGACGTCGCCCGCGCCTGCGTTCGCGGCGAGGTGGACATGCGGCGGATCGTGCGCGAGGCCGCCGAGGACGACGCGGCGGAAGGGTCCCGGTGGCTGGAGATCCAGGTCGAGCCCTCGTCCTACGCCCCCTACGTCGGCGGGATCACCCCCGCCCTGGAGATCGTGCTCGACGAGGCCGCTCGCGCCTCTGCCGACACCGGAACAGGGGTAGGAGTCGTCGTTGCGGCCAGTCGGATCCGGCACCCATTCGACGCTCGTACGCTCGCCCGCCTCGCGGTGCGGTATGCCGGTTCGGGACCGGGCACGGTCGTCGGGTTCGGGCTATCCAACGACGAGCGGCGCGGCGCGCTCGTCGATTTCGTCCCCGCGTTCGAGATCGCGCGGCGCGGCGGGCTCGCGCTGGTCCCCCACGGCGGCGAGCTGCTCGGGCCGATGTCGGTCGTCGACACCCTGGCCATGTTCGCCCCCGACCGGATCGGGCACGGGGTCCGCGCGAGCGAGGACGCCTGGGCACTCGACCGCGTCGCCGAGTCGGGGGTCACCCTCGAGGTGTGTCCCGGCAGCAACGTCTCGCTCGGGGTCTATCCCCAACCCGAGGACGTCCCGCTGCGCACGATCGTCGCCGCCGGCATACCCGTCGCGCTGGGCGCCGACGACCCGTTGTTGTTCGGCACGCGGCTAGCCGACCAGTACACCATGGCCCGCGAGGACCTCGGCTTCTCGGACGGCGAGCTGGCCGAGCTGGCCCGGCAGAGCGTGACGGGCAGCAGAGCGCCGACCGAGGTGCGCACCGACGCGCTCCGCGACATCGACGCCTGGCTGTCTGCAGCCCCCTGACTGCCCAACCCTCCCGACCGGACTCACGTTTGTGCCGGTTATCCGGCCCTCGACGCCCCTGGAACCCGTGACGAGACGAGTTCGGACGGGCAAGAGGTGAGTCCGGTCGGGTGGAACGCAGCGAGCGCGCGGATTTGGTCTGCGTGGATGCGTCGGGGCACCCTGTTCGCCATGAGACCCGCTCTGGCGTTGGTTCCGGCCGCCGTCCTGCTGCTGGCCGGGTGCGCGAACGGTCCCGCCGACAGCGACCCCGACGGCACCACAGGGCCGACCAGCACGGTCGCTGCCTCGACTACGACGCCGGCCCCCACGACCACCCCCAGCGGAACCACGGCCTCCAGCCCGTCAACCGCGGCCGCGACTGCGCTTCCGACAGCGTTCACCGACGTCAACCAGACCATCATCGACCCCGAGCTGGGCCAGTCGACAGCGGTGAGACGGATCGCCCGGCAGCTGCCCTGGCCAGCCGGTTACAACGCCTCGGCGCAGGCGTACGAGCTGGTCGCCGTCGAGATGACCTGGACCCCGTCGAAGACCTACACGATCCCGGTCTCCAAACAGGACTTCACGATCAACACCGGAGGCACGCTCGCAAACGCCCCCGACAACCTCGTCGACGGGGCGCTGACGACGGGTGGCTGGGCACTGCTGCCCGACAGCGCGAGCACCGGCGACGCCGTCACCGGGTGGATGGTCTTCAAGGTCGACCCCAGGGCCGCGCCGAAGCTCGTCCTGGACTACAAGCGACCGGCGTCGAAGGTGAGCGGCAGCTCCCAGACCTTCGCCGAACGCACGTTCTCCATCACCCTGGAGGGCTGACCTACGCCGGCTGCGCTGACCTTCAGAGCGTCAGTCCGACCAACACCGGCTCGTTGACGAGCCGCACGCCGAAGGCGTCCTGCACCCCGTCGCGGATCTCACGGGCGAGCGCGACGACCTCGGCGGCCGTGGCGGATCCGCGGTTGGTCACCGCGAGCGTGTGCTTGCCCGACAGCGCAGTCGGCCCGGGCAGCCCGTGCCCCTTGCCGAACCCGGCCCGCTCGATCAACCACGCGGCGCTGGTCTTGCGGCCGCCGCCCTCCGGCCAGACCGGCAGGCCGGCGTCCGCCGACCCCAACCGCTCACGGACCCGGTGCCGCAACGCGTGCATCTCGGTCTCGGAGAGCACCGGGTTGGTGAAGAACGACCCGCAGCTCCACGTGTCGGGGTCGTCGGCGTCGAGGACCATCCCCCGTCGCCGGCGCTGGTCCAGGACTGCCTCCCGCGCCTGTGACAGGGGCACGCGGCTGCCCTGGGGGACGTCGAGCGCGCGGGCGAGGTCGGCGTAGGCGAGTGGCTCGGACAGGTCCGCTACGCGCAGCTGGAAGAGCACGTCGAGCACGACGTAACGCCCGCTGTGGACGCCCTTGCCGTCGCCGCTCTTGAACCGCGAGTCCCGGTAGGAGAACCCGCAGTCCGCGCCGAAGAACGTCCGGACCTGCGACTGCCCGCGGTCCCACACGCGAACCTGCGCGACCGTGTCCGCGACCTGCTGCCCGTAGGCGCCGACGTTCTGGATCGGGGTTGCACCGGTCGACCCGGGGATGCCGGAGAGCGCCTCGATGCCGGCCCACCCTTCGTCCACCGCCTGCGCCACGACGTCGTCCCACACCTCACCCGCGGCGACGCGTACGTTGGCGCCCCCGCAGCGGTCGTCGGACTCGGTTCGCATGCCGCTGGTCTCGACTCGGACGACGGTGCCGGCGAAGCCCTCGTCGGCGACGACGAGGTTGGACCCTCCGCCGAGGACGAGCAGCGGCTCGTCCGCCTCGTCGACCTCACGAACGGCGTCGACCAGCTCGTCGGTCGTGCTCACGCGTACCAGCCGTTGGGCAGGCCCCCCGACGCGCATGGTCGTCAGTCCGGAGAGCAGCGCCCCCTGTTCCTCCACCACCGGGCGTCAGTCGAGCCGGACGACGGCCAGGGCCCGTCCCAGCACCTTGTCCTCCCCGCACCGCGCCGACAGCTCGACGGTGGCCCGCCCGGTGTCGGTGTCCACGCGTGTGACGACGCCCTCGACGACAACGTCCGCCCCGCCGTCATAAGGCACGACCACAGGTTTGGTGAACCGCACGGAGTACTCGACGACGCGACCCGCGTCACCCACCCACTCGGTGACGACCGTCACGGCCGAACCCATCGTGAACATCCCGTGAGCGATGACATCGGGAAGGCCGACGGAGGTGGCGAACCGCTCGTCCCAGTGAATCCGGTTGCGGTCCAAGGAAGCCCCGGCGTACTGCACCAGGGTCGCCCGCTCGATGTGCACGGTCTTGGGGGGCAGGGTCTGCCCCACCTCGACGGTCTGGAGGGTGAGCGTGTCGGTCATCACTCCCCGCCTCGGATCACGATGGTCGACGTGGCCGTGCAGACGTCTTTTCCGTCGGCGCTGAGCTCGGTCCGCGTCTGCACCATCGTGTGGCCGCCGGCAGCCTTGACCGCGTCGACGTGCAGAACGGCAACGACCTCGTCCCCGGCCATCAGCGGACGGTGGTGGACGAACTTCTGCTCGCCGTGCACGACCCGGCTGTAGTCGATGCCCGCCTCCGGATCGGCCACGAACTGCTTGTCGCACTGCATGGCAATGAGCACGGCAAAGGTCGGCGGGGCGATGACGTCGCGGTAGCCGCGGGCCCGCGCGACGGAGGCATCGGTGTGCGCCGCATCGGCGGAGCCGACCGCCTCGGCGAACTCGCGGATCTTGGCCGAGCCGACGGCATAGGGCTCGGTGGGCGGGTAGGTCCGTCCGACGAAGGAGGCGTTGACCGGCATGACCATGACCCTATTACGACCCTCGGGCGCGGGTCAGGTGCCGGTCTGGGGGGCAATGGTGTCCTCGGTGTCGTAGTGCCAGAACGGGCGCACCAGCATCCCCGTGACGGCCACGACCGCCATGCACGCGACGCCGCCGGCGACCCACGAGAAGGTGGGCGACGTGACGGCGGCCGTCGCGCCCGCCCGGACATCACCGAGGCGAGGGCCGCCCGCCACGACCGCGATGAACACGCCCTGCATCCGCCCGCGCATCTCGTCGGGGGCATACGTCTGCAGGATGGTCTGCCGGTAGACGGCGCTGACCAGGTCGAAGGCGCCCGCGAGCGCCAGCAGGGCGACGACCAGCCAGAGCTGGCCGGCCAGGCCCGAGAGGGCGACCGAGCCGCCCCAGCCGACGATCGCGATCGTGAGTGCGCGGCCCTGCCGCTTGACCCGGCCGATCCAGCCGGATGAGAGCCCGGCGATCACCGCCCCGATGGCGATCGCGGCGTACAGCGGCCCGACGTTGCCGTCGAAACGGAGGTCGGCCACCGCGGGGAACAACGAGCGTGGCATGGCCAGCACCATGGCGACGATGTCGACGGCGAAGCTCATGACCAGGACGGGTCGGGTCGCGATGAACTTCAGGCCCTCGAGGACGGCCTGCATGTCCGGACGCTGGACCTCGCCCTGCGGTGGGATCGGCGGTAGCCGCAGCACGGCGTAGAGGGCGGCGGTGAACAACAGGGCGTCGGCGGCGTAGGCGAGGGCGTAGCCGTTCGGGAGGATGAGCAGCACTCCGGCGATGAGCGGGCCGATGACCTGGCCGACGTTGCCGACGGTGAAGTTGAGGGTGTTGGCCGCCGGGACAAGGTCGGTCTCGACCAGGCGCGGGATGATCGCCCCGCGCGCAGACGAGGAGATCGCGAAGGCGGCCGACTGGAATGCGACCAGGACGAGGATCAGCCCGACGCTGCGCACGTCGAGCAGCGTCTGCACGAGCAGGGCCAGTGTGACCAGCCAGACGCCGATCGAGGACCACAGGGTGAGCAGCCGACGGTCGACGGCATCGGCAATCGCACCGCCGTAGAGGCCGAACAGGACGATCGGCACCAGCCCGGCGAAGCCCACCAACCCCACGGCGAGCGTTGAGTGGGTCAGGGCCCACACCTGGACCGGTACGGCGACCTGGGTCAGCATCGAGCCGATGAACGAGGTCCCCTGACCGATCAGGATCCGGCGGTAGGCGGGGATGCGCAGCGGTCGTGTGTCGACGGCCTGCCGGCTGAGCAGACCGAGCAGGCCGGCCGCCTGCTCCGGGGCGTCGGCCGGGTCAGGCTCGAGCGGGTCCACCTCGATCCGGACGGGCTCGGCGCGCCTGTCCGGCGGCCGCTCGTCGCTCACTCCCGCGAGTCTGTCACCGGCATGGGCACCAACAGCGACCGCCCCCTGGCCGGTGGGCCGAGGGGGCGGGGCAATGCTGGTGCGCCGAGGTCGCGGCTCAGCGTGTCTCGCGGTGCGAGGTCTGCTTGCCGCAGTTGGGGCAGAACTTCGCCAGCTCGAGCCGGTCCGGGTTGTTCCGACGGTTCTTCTTGGTGATGTAGTTGCGGTTCTTGCAGTCCACGCACGCCATGGTGATCTTGGGACGGACGTCGGCGCTCTTGCTGGCCACGGTGGAGGTTCCTTTGCGAGGACGAGAGGTGGATGTTCCGGCAGGCGCGAGTGGGCACCGCTGCGGAGGCAACGGCCCAGGTTACGCGAGCGGAGCGGCATACCGGAAATCCGTGCGCCTGCGTAGCGGGAGCGGGGCTCGATCCCGCGACCTCACGATTATGAGTCGTGCGCTCTAACCAGCTGAGCTACCCCGCCCTGTGGGCCGGCCGGTGCGCCGCGGAACGGACAACCGGACGACCAGAGCCCCAGTAGGGAATCGAACCCTAGACCTTTTCCTTACCATGGAAACGCTCTGCCGACTGAGCTACTGGGGCGCGGGCCCAGTCATCTCGGGGTGACCCCCGAAGCGCTGACGCCCGGTCGTGCGACCGCGAGACTACACGTTCGAGCCGGTGCCCAAGAAATCGCCGGCGCAGCGGGAACGCCCCTGTCACGGCACCAGCCGGGTGGCGCCGTCGACAAACGAGGTCACCTCGCCGAGCCGCGGCAGGAGCATCGCCTGGTAGGCGTGGTAGACGTCCGGCTTGCCTTCCCAGACGTTGCTGGACGGGTGGTTCTGCTCGTCCAGCTCGTGGTGCCAGGAGCCGTGGACCTCGTCGACGAAGTAGGTCCGCGCATGCTCGACCCACCGGTCGAACCACTGGCGGTATGCGGGGTCGCCGGTCAGCAGGGCCAGCGTCCAGGCCGTGGCGATAGCCTCCGCGACGACCCAATGCAGTCGGTCGGGGACGACGGGGTTGGCGTCGAAGTCGGTCGTGTAGACGAACCCCTCCGTGGTGTTGTCCGTGGTGTTGTCGGAAATGTTGTCGGACGACTGCTGCCAGCCGTCCTCGACGGCTCGCTCGAACAGCGCCGTGGCGTCGGCCAGGAGCCAGTCGGGAGTCGGGATGCCCTCCCGTTCCAGTGCGGAGCGCACGTGCAGCGCCAGGCGGGCCCACTCCAGCAAGTGGCCGATGGTGACGCCGTAGGGGCGGAAACGGTCGCGAGGCTGGTCGCGGTTGTAGTCCGGTATGGCCTGCCACTGCTCGTCGTAATGCTCGGGGAGCCGGTAGCCGTTGCCGGCCGCGAAGCTGTGGACTACGCGGCTGGTGATAGTCAGCGCCCGCTGCAGGTGGATCTCGTCGCCGGTGACGTCGTGGGCCGCGAGGAGCGCCTCGACGGTGTGCATGTTGGCGTTGACCCCACGATAAGGATCGAGCTCGGTGAACGCCCGGTTCCACCCGTCCACGACCATCCCGTCGGCGGCCTGCCACAGGTGCCGGTCGAAGACGACGAGCGCCTCGTCGAGCAGGGGTCGGGCCGCCTCGTGTCCGGCCGCGGCGGCCGATGCGGCAGCCAGGACGACGAACGCGTGGGCGTACGTCTGCTTCGAGTCATCGACGGGCGTGGAGCCGGCCTCGGAACCGGCCTCGGAACCAAGCGTGTCGGGTGCCGACGAGACCGAGGCGAACCAGCCGGTGTACTCCCCGTCGCGCAGGCGGCCGGTGAGCGCGGCGACGCCGGAGTCGACCAGGGGAGCCAGCGAGCTGTCGCCGAGGATCTCGGCGAGGGCCAGGACGTGCAGCATGCGGCAGGAGATCCACAGCTCGACGGGCCGGTCGAGCAACGGGCGTCCCTCGTCGTCGAGCCAGGCGAAGCCGCCGTCCGGATGGACGGATCGGGTCGCGAACTCCACGAGTGAAGTGGTCTGGCCGACGAGGAAGTCGAGGTCGGCCTCGGAGAGCGACGTCGCCGCTGACGGTCCCATGGCCCAGAACCTATCGGTGTCGAGCAGGCGCCGGGACAGCTGGTCCAGGGCCTGTTCACGACCTGGCCCGATCGCGATCAGCTGACGTCGACGACAACGACGCGCAGGTTGCGTGGGCCGTGGACACCTTCGACGCGGTCGAGCTCGATGTCACTGGTGGCGCTGGGTCCGCTGATCCAGGTAAGCGGACGCAGCGGGTCGAGGGCGCGAACGCCGTCGGGTACGTCGGCGACGACCCGGTCGGAGGTCACGACGCAGACGTGCCGGTCGGGGACCAGGCTGAGCGCCCGACGGCCCTGACCGGGCCGGTGGTCGAGCACGATCGTGCCGGTCACTGCGATCCCGACCGTGGCCGTCGTGACCACTGCGTCCACCTCGTCCAGCTCGTATGCGGTCAGGTCGGTGTCCGCGACGCGTTCGACCAGGTCGTCGAGAGCGAGTAGCCAACCGTCGGGAAACCCTGCTGGCACCAGGACGCGTCGCGCGTCCCCCAGACCGTCGCGGACGGCGACAGCCACGTCGGCTGGCCCGCAGCGTACGACGACGGCGCGGTAGTCCTCGACGCGTTCGACGAACAGGCCGACGAGGTCACCGAGATCACTGGCTCCTGCGGAGGGCGTTGCGTCCGACGTTTCGGTAGCCCCAGCCACCACATCGTCGGACGCAGCCGGCACCTCTCGTGTTGCGCCGCTCAAGGCGGAGCGGACCCGAGCGAGGATGTCGTCGCGGGCCGTCACGGCGCCCCACCTGGAGGGCGCAAACCGTCGTCGCGGCCCCGTTCGTCGCCTTCCACCACGCGCGGAACGACTCGCGAGGTGGCGCGGGCAGGTCCCGGGCCCCGCTCCACGCCGACGCCCCCGGGCCGGGCAGGTGACCGATCGCCGGGCGACCGCCGGGCAGGGTGCGCCGGCTGAACGGGGTGATGACCCGGTTCGCGACGGAGCCGGCCTTGACGGCATACCGCATCCGCGTGCCGCTGGCGAAGAGCAAGGCGGTGGCCTTCATCGCCAGGTCCTGAGGTTTCGGACGGCCGTCGCGGTGGGCGTCGACCACCTTCGCGCGCAGGTGGACCAGGACCTCGGGGATGTCGATGCGCACCGGGCACACCTCGTAGCAGCGGCCGCAGAGCGACGAGGCATTCTTCAGCGAGTCAACCTGCGCGTCGTGCCCGACCCCCTTGAGGAGCGGGGTGAGGATCGCGCCGATGGGGCCGGGATAGACCGACCCGTATGCGTGCCCGCCGGTCCGCTCGTAGACCGGGCAGGCGTTGAGGCAGGCCGAGCACCGGATGCACCGCAGCGCCTGACGGCCGACCTCGTCCGCAAGCACGTTGGTCCGGCCGTTGTCGAGCAGGACGACGTGCGCCTCCTGCGGACCGTCTCCCGGGGTGACGCCGGTCCACATCGAGGTGTACGGGTTCATCCGCTCCCCCGTGCTCGACCGGGGGAGCAGCTGCAGGAAGACGTCGAGGTCGGCGAAGGTCGGGACGAGCTCCTCGATCCCGACCACGCTGACCAGCACCTCCGGGAGGGTCAGGCACATCCGGCCGTTGCCCTCGGACTCGACGACCACCAGCGTCCCGGTCTCTGCGACAGCGAAGTTGGCTCCCGAGACCGCGACCCTGGCGCGGAGGAACTTCTCACGCAGGTGCAGCCGAGCCGCCCCCGCCAGCATTGCCGGTTCGTCGGTGAGGTCGGCCGGCGCCGGGCGCCCCGCCGCAGCCATCTTGGAGCGGAAGATCTCGCGGATCTCGGCGCGGTTGCGGTGGATCGCGGGGACCAGGATGTGCGACGGCAGGTCGTCTCCGAGCTGCACTATGAGCTCGGCCAGGTCGGTCTCCCACGCCGAGATCCCTTGTGCTGCAAGGGCTTCGTTGAGCTCGACCTCCTGCGTCGTCATCGACTTGACCTTGACGACCTCTTCCGCACCGGTGTCCCGCGCATGACGAACCTTGTCGAACCCCATCGAGATCGACGTGTCGGCGTTCTTGACCGCGAACGTCCCACCGAACCCGCAGCACTCCTCGGCCGCGTCGAGCTCCACCAACCGGATCCCGCGCACGTGCTGGAGCAGTCGCATCGGACGGTCGCCGACGCCAAGCATCCGCAGCGAGTGGCAGGTCGGGTGATAGGTCACCCGGTGCGGGAAGTAGGCCC